>DAHVFY010000072.1 GCA_027316765.1 Parachlamydiales bacterium
CAATCAGAGGTTGATTCAGATTTTCTTGAAGGATGAAAAAGGAAGAAGGCCTGTGTATGGGGGGATCGAGAAGTTCCAAACAGATCCTCACTGGCGTGACTATATTTTATTTCACGAGTATTTCCATGGAGATAATGGATCCGGGCTTGGTGCTAGCAATCAGACAGGATGGACGGGTATCGTTGCTAAATTGATTCAGCAATATGGAGAGTATGTGTTACAGAAAAAATCTCCGCTACAATTAGAAAAGAGGAAAGCGGGTAAAGCTTAAGACCCCGATTGCCATCAAACGAGGTTTGGTAGCAATCAGGATCTTAGGAGCTATATGATGAGTACAGAATATGATGTGATTATTATCGGAAGCGGAGCTGGGGGAGGAACTTTGGCGCGCCATCTCGCTTCGTCTGGAAAGAAGATCTTAATTTTGGAACGAGGAGATTGGCTAAAAAGAGAGCCCCAAAATTGGAACGTCTCTTCAGTTTTCATTGAAAACAGGTACATTTCCAAAGATACGTGGTACGACGGTGAAGGCCAAGTTTTTCAACCCCAGGTTCATTATTTTGTAGGTGGTGCCACCAAGATGTATGGAGCTGCACTTTATCGGTTAAGAAAAGAAGACTTTGGAGAGCTTAAACATCACGATGGAATTTCACCCGCGTGGCCAATCCCTTATGAGGAGATGGAGCCTTATTACACAAAAGCTGAAAACATGTATCAGGTGCATGGGCTGCGTGGAGCAGATCCCACAGAACCTCCAGCAAGTGCTCCTTATCCCTATCCACCTGTTTCTCATGAACCACGGATTCAAACGCTTTATGACAACTTGCAAAAGGCAGGGTATCATCCTTTTCCAGCACCTTGTGCGATCATGCTAAATGAACAAGATATGGCTTACAGCCAGTGCGTTCGCTGTAATACGTGCGATGGTTTTCCGTGCCTTGTGCAAGCTAAAGCGGATGCAGAAATGGCCGGTGTGCGCCCTGCTCTTGAATTTCCAAATGTCACTCTTTTAAGAAATGCCAAAGCAGTCAAGCTGAACACAAATGCTTCGGGAAAACAGGTTACGGAAGTGGTTGTAGAAGTGGACGGAAAGATAGAACATTTTCGAAGCGATATTTTTGTGGTCGCTTGTGGAGCGGCAAATTCGGCAAAACTCCTTCTGATGTCAGCAAATGACCGGCATCCAAAAGGCCTTGCTAATGGTTCCGATCAAGTTGGGCGCAATTATATGTTTCACAATAGTCAGGCGGTACTTGCAATCTCTCTTGAACCAAATCCGACGCAATTTCAAAAGACGCTTTCTTTGAATGATTTTTATTTTGGAACGGAAGGATTTAACTATCCGATGGGAAATATTCAGATGGTCGGTAAGTCGCTTGGGGGGATGTATAAGGGAGAAAAGCCCTTGGAAACGGCGCTAGCTCCGATGATGCTTTTAGATGACATAGCACATCACGCCGTGGATTTTTGGCTTTCTACAGAAGATTTACCCAATCCGAATAATCGAGTGACCGTTGATCAAAAAGGAAATGTTGTTTTGCATTACACGCCAAACAATCAAGTTCCTAAACAAAAACTCTACGAGAAACTCAAATCGATGTTGAATCATTTGGGAATGCATCCTGATCATTTGATCCCTCGCAACGCCTATTTGAAGACGCAAATTCCGATTGCAGGCGTTGCGCATCAAGCGGGTACATGCCGTTTTGGCAAAGATCCTAAGACCTCCGTTCTTAATACCGATTGCAAAGCACACGAATTAGACAATCTTTATATCGTGGATACCAGTTTTTTTCCTAGCATTGGTGCTGTTAACCCTTCGCTTACAGCAATTGCAAATGCTCTTCGTGTCGGGGATCATCTTCTTAAAACTCAATTGGCTACCTATTTATAGTGCTCAAACGGTATTAGATCTTTCTGGCTCCACAGGTGGAGAGCTTTTACTTGGAACGAGCACATTGACAGCAGGCGGTGCGAATTCCACAACCTTTGCAGGGACGATGAGTGGTTCTGGAAATTTTGTTAAGCACGGAAGCGGTTCTTTTGATTTTTCAGGATCCGGTAATATTGGATCTACTGTCGTCTCTACAGGAACAATGCGTGTTAACGGAGCAATGATCTCCCCTGCATTTACTGTTGATGCAGGTGCGACGTTAGGAGGTGTGGGTACAATTACAGGCGATGTTGAAGTTTCGGGGATTTTATCTCCTGGAAACTCCATCGGTACTTTAGTATCACGATAGTCAGGGAAGTTTTCAGGCCTCTTATGCATTTTAGTTTGTTAGAAATACCTTTCAATATAGAAAACTTGTTTGATGACATATTCAGATCGATAATGGAAAATTTTGACACCTTTTAGGTTAAAGGGAGGTTTGGATAAGTCTAGAAAACGATGATCCCCTGAGACAATGTCGTAATTCGTGCTACTAAAAGTGCTAGGTTCTGTATCGTTTGTTAGCAGGCAGTATTTGTATTTATGTAGCTGTGTTAAAAAAGAGAGGATTTTATCGTTAGATAGATGCTGCAATACATCCTTGCAGATGATTAAATCAGCTGCCGGTAGATCGGTAAACTCGCCGTTATAATGGATAAACTGTATTTTTGGAGAGGCGTACAGTTGAGTGTTTCTGTCGATAATGTATTTTACGACATCCATTCCTGTATATGTTGCATGACTCCAATTGATATGTTGAGAAAATAGCCAATCCCCACAGCCAACATCTAGTACACTTTGAATATTATTTGCTCTAATGAAATTTTCTAAGAATGCCATATAAGGGGCGGCATTAAGAACTGTAGAACCGGTTCCCGAAAACCCGCGACCATTTAAGTTATGTCCCCAAGCTCCATAGCCATAAATTTCTGTGAATATCTTTTCGACTTCATCGCCTGCGTTAAGTTGAGCCCAAGTGGCCGCGCATAAAAGAATAAGGCTGTGGACGATCTTTTTTGATGCCATTTTCCTCCTGCATGTTTGAGGCATAGTGTAGGTGCTCTTAACAAAAATTTGTAGTGATTTTTTTTCTAGGCAATCACACTTAGATTGTGTAAAATTTCCCTTTTGATAAGAAGATTCTTTAAAACTTGGGTCAATATGAGTTTAGACGTATTCATTAAGCGAGTGGTCGTTGATGCAGTCAACGCAATTGAAGACATTGAGACAGAACAGGATTTGGATATGGAGGAAGAATCTTTAGATGATGAAGATCAAGATTGACCATTTTTTATTTTTACTGTTAGGATTCGTGCCTAAGACCTTGATTGCTGTCTCATAATTTTTTAAAGAAGGTAGCATCAGGGTTTTTAGATAACTTCTAAGGAGGGTTTATGGGTGTTCGACATGGATGTGTTCTTTTGAAAAAAATAATTTTTTCTAGTTTGTTGCTTTCTACGCTTGGTTGTGTAGAGTCTGAACAGAGGGTGGGATTGCCTGTCACATCCGAGGAACTTGGACAGTATTTAGAAGCGTCTAGGGGGAAAATTTTAGAGACTATTAATGATTTAGTCGCCGTGCCCGATGATCAAAAAACAACAGAAAACATTTTAAGACCCTGGAGTCGGTTGTCGAATGATATTTTAGCAAATTTTCGAGTTCTTACATTTCTTGCGCAAATAGGGTTCCCTTCTAAGGAGGACGCTCAAAAGGGGATTGAAGATTTGCAGATGTTTCTTATGGAAGCGCTTGTTCAAAATCCCAATCTTTATCATTCTTTGATGACGTACGTTCAGCAAGCTTTAACTGGAGATACGGCCCTTTCTTCCTATGAAAAGTATGTGATTGATTGTGTGCTCGCAAGTTGCGAAAACATTAAAGCTTCACTATCGGAAAAAGATCAGGAAACTCTTGAATACCTGCAAAAATTAAGTTCTCAGTCTGAGAAAACCCCGTTTGTTTATTTGAAGGGACAAGTGATGGATAGAGATTCCTCAGAGGAAGATCTCCCAAAGGAATTTACTGTTTTAACCCTAAATACTTGTTTCGTTCCAGGTAGTTTTCCTCTTCTTTTTGGAGGTGTTTATCTGCCTTGGGAGGAACGCGTTTCTTCTTTAGCAGATAAAATTCGCTTACTAAATGCTGATGTCGTGTGTTTGCAAGAAGTGCATGCGGAAGATGCTTGTTATGCTTTATACGAAGAGCTTAAAAATGAGTATCAATATTTTTATGCAGCCATTGGTCCTCGAGTTCTTGGATTCTCTCTAGAGACGCTTGGCTTGCCAAGTGGTTTGTTTGTTGCAAGTAAGTATCCTATCGAAAATCCGCAGTTTACTCTTTTCTCTGTATCTGGATTTCCGATGAACTATGGTTTTTTTGATTTTGTTATTAAAAACAAGGATACTCCTATCGGACATGTTTATACAACCCATATGCAGTCTTTAGATTACGACAAATTTTCTGAAATTAGAGCCCTTCAGTTACAGCAGATTGTGGAAAAAATGCAAGAAGATCTAGTAGGAGAAGATACAAAGATTCCTTATTTTCTTTGTGGCGATTTGAATATTCCTTATGGATCGGGAGAACCGGGTGAAGTATTGATTCGCACACATTTCTATGATGATTACAATAAAAATCAAACGCCGGTGAGTGAAAGTAATCGTACATGTACAGATTACTTTACGAACTATTTCTTTGCTCCTGATCAAAGCCCTGAGAATATCGATCCCAATTTCCAAATCATTGATTATGCCCTACTGTTCACATCGATGTCAATTGACCAAGAATATGAGATGAGTACAAGTTTAATTCCTATGAATGATTTAAAAGAGCCCAAGTCAGCTGTTACAGATCATCATGCTTTATTAACCGTGATCAAAGGTCGCTAAAAAAGCAGGCGGTTGAAATCGATAAAGTTGAAATCGATAAATGGGGGTTAAAACTAAAACTAGCGTCTTTGATTTTTTGATCAGAGACGCAGTAATGTCTAGAATCATGCCTTGAAAACAGATGATACAAATTGTCGTTTGGCGTCTTGGTAATGATAAAAATCATCGCTGTGCGCATCGATGCCTTTAGGCGATTTGAATGAGATTCTAGTCACAGAGGCATTGACTTTGGAGCTAAGTTCTGCATAGCGTACTTTGATGTCTTCTGAGAGTCTTTGATCATTCTCGGCATGGATCAAAATCACTTTTCCACCTGGGCCATCATAAAACTCCAGATCTTTCCATAGAGCTTCTACACTAAATCCATACTCAGGAGGTTTATCCTCGATGGGGATATCTCTGCTAGAGAGAGAGCTCAGTGTGTAGTGAGCAAATTGTTTAGCGATAAATTGTTGCGTGTCTAGAAAATCTCTTTTAAAGTCGCTAAAGCTTTGTTCTGCAATAAAGTTAATGCCAGACGCGTGATACTTAGCCTTAAGATAGGCCGCAGCTGGACCGCCCCCACAATACCCCACTACCCAGGTCTGTATAGGGTTGTATTGCCTTCTTGTAAGCAGTTGTTTGTGGACTTTTTTAATATCTAAATAAGAACCGGCTTCAGAAGGAATTCCATTGCTTTTCCAGATCCCTCTTGAGTCAAAGAAGCAAAAATCTTGTTTCATTCCTAAATAGACACCTGCTCGAGTGCGATCTCTGATGAAAGGACCGCTTGTTGAGTGGCTATAAAGAAAGCAATGCTGATGCCACTGAGATGGATCAATCAGATCAGCGTTATTGCACGTGATGATCACTTCTTTTTCTGAGAGATCAAAGCAGGTAACTTTTTCTTTTCTCCATCCCATTTTCAATAGGGAATTGGTTTCGAAATTTGTCCAATCGAGATTTTGATTAGAGTCTTTATGAGGAACGATCGCTAGGATAGACTGTTTTGTATCGTCATCGTGGATGATCTCGAGTTGTTCCCAGGTAGCTCCAAAATTTTCAAGAATAGTTTCAAAGTGTGTAGATTGCAGGGTAATCATATGAATCATAGCCCCTTTACTATCTATAAAATCTTCCTCTGCACCAAGAGACTTGAAAATATTTAAAGATCTTTCTGCGCGAGCCTCGTCAAACGTCTCAGGAAATAGTTTACACTGACTACAAGACTTATAGAAATTGGTAAGAAATTTTTCCACAAGACCTGCGTCTTTAACGGCAAAGCGGAAAACAGCTGTGCGAAAGATTCGTTCAGGGATTGAATACGGTTGAATATTTTTTTGTATGATTGAATTTTTTGGTGCTAAATGTATGTTTTCTTTTTCAGTAAGATGAACAGCCATAGATCCTCTTTAAAAAAGCGATGAAATGGTCTATTGTAGATGGGTTAAGCAATGTATTTCAAGTTGTTGTTGAAGGCTGTATTTTGATAGAATGTGTATACATCGTGACTAAAATGGGAGAATAGGTGATGGAACAGACTGTAGTAGAGAAAGACGAGATCAAGCTTGTTGGCATTTGTGTGCGTACAAATAACGAGCAGGAGCGCAATAAGATGGAGGGACGTATTTTTCCCTGTATACAGAACTACTTTCATGGGGCGCTTTTTGAGAAAATTTCTAATCGAAAAACGCCGGGTACGACATTTTGCGCCTATACTGATTATGAGAGTGATCATACAGGGGACTACACGTATTTTATCGGTGAAGAAGTCTCTTCTTTTGACGCCTCTCTTCCTGAGGGTTTTCGCGCACTTACCATTCCATCTCAAAAGTATGCTAAGTTCACAACAAAGCCAGGTCCAATGCCTGATGTTATCGTGAATGCTTGGACAAAAATTTGGGAGATGACACCAGCTGATTTGGGTGGCGAGCGCAATTATCAGACAGATTTTGAAATTTACGACGAAAGAGCTGCAGACCACCAGAATATCATTTTAGATGTGTATATTGGTGTTGCGAAGTAGAAAGTTTTAGGTGTTATGGGCAGCGTAGAAATATATGAAGAAGCACCAGAGAGCTTTCTATCAAAGGTCCGGGTGGTAGCTTGTTATCTTGAAGCTAATAATCGGGTTTTGTTGCTGCAAAAAGCAGGATCTACTGAAAAGTGGGGTTTTCCAGGAGGAAAGATTGAAGGAGATGAAGGTCTTGAAGACGGGCTCAGAAGGGAATTATTTGAAGAAACGGGTATCTCCATAAGATCGATTTCTCAAATCCGTTATTTAGACGTGTTATATGTGCGGAAGCCGGACATCGATTATGAGCTGCATCTCTTTCAGATAAAGTTAGATCATATGCCTGATGTTCAGTTGTCTTTTGAGCACAAAAATTATCAATGGGTTCCGCTAGAAAATCTAGATAAAATTTCTTTTATTACTGCGGAAAGACAAGCTCTGGAATATTGCAAAACATGGATTAAGAAGCAATGTCTGTAATTCTTAAGTCGGAATGGCTTGATACACCGCTTGGAAAAATGATTGCTGTCGTAGATGAGAAAGTTCTTTATCTTCTTGAGTTTGAGGGAAGAGTGAATTTAGAAAAGGGATTAAAGCGACTGGAAGAAAAAATGCAATCGATGATTGTACCTGGACGTACAGAAGTGACCACTTCGATTGAGCATGAACTCTATCTATACTTCGGGGGTAAGTTGCGAGAATTTAAGACACCGTTTGTAACGATTGGTACTGTGTTTCAAAAAAGAGTTTGGAAAGAACTTCAGAAGGTTTCTTTTGGTAGAACCTCTTCTTATTCAGAAATTGCAAACAAGATGGGAGAGCCGACTGCTTTTCGTGCTGTTGCGGGAGCAAATGGGGCTAATCGCCTTGCAATTGTAATTCCATGCCATCGTGTGATTTACGCCCAAGGGACACTCGGAGGCTATGCGGGTGGTCTTGAGCACAAGCATTGGTTGCTCAATCATGAAAAAACGGCTTTTAAAGCACATGTGGAAGGGATTTGTTCTTGATTTTTATTCTAAATTACCTGTAAACTTCTTTTGTTTTAAAAAAAAAATAATAGGAATTTTATGTTCAGTAAAGCAATCGGTATCGGCTCGTATCCATTACCAAAAATACTAGAAGTTGACGAAAGTATGAGTGCCCAATATAAAAGTTTTGATGCTTTATCTAGGGAGTTAGAAGAG
>DAHVFY010000073.1 GCA_027316765.1 Parachlamydiales bacterium
GGACGAGGAATGAAACGCAGTAGATGGAAGTTAAAAAGGAAGGGTTGCTGCAAATAGGTCACAATTCGGGGTATTAACCCAACTGGGCAGGGATAGGTCACAATTCGGAGTATTAGACGGGTAAAAAGCCGCCGGCTTGCATTTGCCACATGCGTGCATAATGTCCGCCTCTTGCAATTAAGGCCTCATGTCTGCCCTCTTCAACAATTTTTCCCTGATCAAAAACAAGAATTCGGTCCATTTTGGAAAGAGTAGACAAACGGTGTGCAATCACAATTGTAGTGCGTCCCTCCATGAGTTTTTCTAAACCCTCTTGAATGTACTTTTCTGTAATTGAATCAAGAGCTGACGTTGCTTCATCAAGGATCAAAATGGGAGAACCAGCGAGCATAGCGCGTGCAATCGCAATTCTCTGTCTCTCTCCACCTGAAAGTTTAGTTCCTCGCTCTCCAACGAGTGAATCATACCCATCTGAACATTTTCTAATAAATTCATCTGCGTGGGAAAGCTTTGCAGCAGCGATCACCTCTTCTTTTGAAGCATCCATTCGACCATACCGAATATTTTCTTCTAAAGTGCGATGAAAAAGAACAGGATCTTGAGGAATGAGCGCTACTTGTCTATGTAAGGACTCATGTGTGACTTCTGCGATATCTTGACCATCAATTAATATGCGCCCCTGCTCAACGGGATAAAAGCGAAGAATTAAATTAACAAAGGTGGATTTTCCAGCGCCTGAATACCCAACAAGACCTACCTTCTCGCCTCCTTTGATATGCACATTCTTGCTTGTGAATAATTTCTTCTTCTCATAGTGAAAAGAGACATCTTCAAACACAATCGATCCCTCTTTCACAACAAGAGCTGAAGCTTCTAAAGAGTCACAAATATCTTGTGGATCGCGCATTACACTCAACGCCTGTCTTGCAATCCCAATCGACTGAAAAAAGTCAGGAAGCAGGCCCCCTGCCATCCACAGAACAAACATCACATTCCATGTCGTGTTTACAATCTGAATAATTTCTCCTGTAGAAACTTTGCTTTGCATCCAGTAAAAAATCACGAAACCGTTAACGGTAATTCCCCCGGTGATGAAAACAGCAGACAGTGCCGTCAGCATCCATGCCGCATAGTAACGAGAAAGATAGTTCTTTTTTTGTTCCTCCTTCTGACACACTTCAAGACGAGCTCTCTCATAATGAAATCTTGAAAAGAGGTTAACCGCAAAATTGTTTGTTAAACTATCCACAACTTTTCCCATTAAAGAGCTACGCACCTCCCCATGAATATGAGAATACTGCGCGCACTTGGGGGTAAAAGCAAAACAGATCACAAAATGTAACGTAATCCATCCTCCGAGAAAAAGAGCGAAAATAAGACGAATCTGAGAAAAAAAACCGATCGATAAGATGCAGATGGCAACTGCTGGGAAAAACTGCAAAAGATTTAAAAGAATCTTTGTTACCTGATTTGTCATATCATTAATCTTATTCGATAAACTGCCGGAAAAGTGCTTATTAAAGTAGCGAGGAGAGTGACGTTGAATATGCTCAAACATTGCCATTCGGATGTCTGCTTCTAATTGGGGAATAGCACGGGCTAAGAGAAAATCTTTCGCACGAAATCCACACTCCACAAGAACCCAGACTAAAACAACGCAAAGCAAGATCCACTTTAATACTGGCCAACATGCTTCTCGATTCACATCAAACTGTGTCAAAGTATCTACGATCAGTCTCAAAAGATAAGGCCACACCGTAGCATCCAGAGACCACACAAGAGAGGAGAAAAAAACAAAGAAAAATGTCCATTTCTGCAAAAGCATATATTTCAAAATAAAATGGACAAGACCCTTAGGAGGTTGATGAACCTGAGTCATAACACGAATTACCTTATTTTCTGATTGCAACGAGCTCTTTTGCATAATGCAAAGCTGCGTCAATGTTGGGGAAAATGTTCTTAGCTCCAATGAGCGCTGCAACCCCATACTTATTGATTGCCTCAGCAGCTTGCCCTCGGACACCGGACAAAATCAAATGTGTGTGCTCTTTAGCACATCTTGAATAAAACTGCTTGAGCACGTAAACCCCTGTCGTATCAATCGCTGGGACATGACGCATTCTAAGAATAAAAACCCTAGGAGGGTGTTCTATACCATGAAGAATATCATTTAGATTATCGGCAATACCGAAAAAAAAAGGACCATTGACTTCATAAACTGCGACATCTGGAGGAACATCCTGATCAAAAACGGCGTCCTTATCATCAACCCCTTCTTCTTTGTCAAAAAAAGAGGAGATCTTGGCGATTTTTGAATATTCGACAATCCTTTTGATAAAAAGAAATGCTGCTAAAATCATTCCCAGCTCAACTGCTACTGTGATATCGATAAAAACCGTTAGAAGAAAAGCAGTAAGAAGGACGGCAATATCACCGGGAGGAGCTTTAAGTAGACGGCAAAAATGACTAATCTCACTCATATTCCACGCCACCATCACAAGCACTGCGGAAAGCGCTGGAAGAGGCACCAACCCAATAATGGGAGCCAGATAAAGCAGCGTTGCAAACAAGACGAGCGCATGAATCATCCCCGCAACAGGTGTTTTTCCCCCTGTTTTAACATTTGTCGCAGTACGAGCAAGAGCACCTGTTGCAGGAATACCGCCAAATAATGCTGACCCAAAATTCGCAATTCCTTGTGCTACAAGTTCGCAGTTAGACTTATGCCTTGCTCCAATCATACCATCTGCAATCGATGCGCTAAGAAGCGATTCAATACCTGCAAGGAGTGCAATGGTAATTGCATCATGCATAAGAGGCGTCAGGTCTGCCCATGCAAGAGAAAACTGGGGAAGAGACGGAATAGGTAAAGTTCGTGGGAGATCTCCAAAATAAGACGTCACCGTAGCAACAGGAATGTTAAATGCCCAGCAAACAAAAGTGGACGTAATAATTGCTAAAATCCCCCAAGGAAGAACTACAAAATAGCGCCTAATAACAAGAATCATCAAAAGAGTGCCTAGTGCAACAGACAACGTTACGCCATCAAATGTTGGAAATGCAGCAAAATACGCGTGCCACTGCCCTATAAAATTCGAAGGAAGGTTCTCTATCTGAAAGCCAAAAAAGGATTTCATTTGAGTTGAAAAGATGACAACCGCAATCCCTGTTGTAAATCCCGTTACTAAAGGATATGGAACATATTTAATCAGAGTGCCAAGACGCGCAACCCCCAAAAGGATAAGGATTACGGAAGCAATTAACATTGCCATCACAAGTCCCTGATACCCCTGTCTTGAAATGATATCGTAGATGATAACGACAAAGGCCCCTGTCGGCCCTCCAACCTGAACCCGGCTGCCTCCCAAAAAAGAGATAAGAAACCCAGCGATGATTGCCGTATAAAGACCACGTTCCGGGGAGACCCCTGAAGCGATCGCAAAGGCTAAAGCCAAGGGAATTGCGACAATCCCAACGGTCAATCCCGCGAAAAGATCCTTTTTAAAGAGAGAGATCGTGTATCCCTCTTTAAAGCAGGTGAAAAACTTAGGAATAAATTCTTTCCACATAACTCCACTAATCCTAATAGTTTAAAAGATTATCTGCAACATGAGGTATTGAAAATAAATTGTTACAACAAGCACAATTAAGATTACCGGAGGAATTTTATGAATAGATCTAAGCGCCCCCTAGCAAAACCGCAACTTAAGTCCGTGCGCAAAGCCGTACGCCTAGCTCAGGGTCCCCAACCTGCTAATGCAACTTCTAAAAGTGATACGCTCAGAGCTCAAGATCTTTTAAAAAAATATCCTACCAAAAGCGCAGCAAAAAAAGCCGCCGTTCTCTCTGCCTTACATAAGGGATTAACAGCCAAGAAGTTAAAGAAAACAGCAAAGACTTCTAAAAGAACCAACGTGGGCGTTGATGCTGAATCTCCACCTCAAAGTATCCACACAGAAGGCGGGCGCTGGATGAAAACGCTTGTCAAACAAAACCTTCTTAAAAGGAATAATCTTAACAAACGCTTGTCTAAAAAAAGTAGACCCTAAAAGGGCATTTTAAGACTACCAAAAAAAGTAAATTGTGCTATAATTTCGCGGATGCACCCATTACGCATTGCTCAAATCTCAGATTTACACTTTGCAGCTCCAAGCTTCAATCCACTTCAATTTCTTTCCAAGCGTTGGCTTGGAAACCTTAATGCATTTTTCTCACGCAACAAGATTTTCTGCCAAGAAAGGTTACTCTCTCTCATCCCTCTCCTAAAGGAGGAAAAAGTCAGTCATTTAGTCGTCACAGGAGACTTAAGCACGACTTCCCATCCACAAGAGTTCATTCAGGTGAAAAATTTCTTAGAAAAAATAGAGGATTTAGGGATTAGTGTCCACGTCCTCCCGGGCAATCACGACAACTACACCAGACAAGCTTATACAGAAAAAACTTTTTACAACTTTTTTGACTCCTCTTCAAAAACGACAGGGGTTTCTGTAAAACCTCTAGGGATGAGATTTTGGCTGATTACTTTAGATACAACTCTTGCAACATCTCTAATCTCTTCACATGGGTATTTCTCACCTGCAGTGGAAAAACATCTAGACGAAATCCTTGCAGAAATTCCGCCTTGCGATAAAGTCATTTTAGCAAATCATTTTCCTCTTTTTGATCAAGAAAGTCCGCGCAAATCTTTAAAACGTTCCGATTTTTTGCGCTCACTTGTCCTCAAATATCCTCAAATCACGTTTTACCTTCACGGCCATACACATACGCATTGCATTGCAGATCTAAGAGAGAGCGGCTTTCCAATCATTTTAGATTGCGGATGCACTCCTCATCGAACAACCGGAGCTTTTCATATCATCGAGATAGAAAAGGAACGATATAACGTCAAAGTCTTTCGCTGGCAAGAGTGTTGGCAATCTTCTCAGGAGGTCCTTTTCCATGTCTGATCTTCCCTGGTATAAAGACGGTCTTCGTTTTGGTTGCACAGAATGTGGTAAATGCTGCACAGGAAGTCCCGGCTTTGTCTGGGTAAGTGTAGAGGAGATGCATGCGATGGCTGCATTTCTGCGGATCACTTTTGCAGAATTCGTAAAACGTTATACGCGTCAAGTGGGCGCTAGTTATTCTCTTTTAGAACACAGCAAAAATTACGACTGCGTCTTTCTCAAAAATGGCAAATGCAGCGTCTATGCAGCACGCCCTAAACAATGTCGTACTTTTCCTTGGTGGGAAGAAAATCTCAAATCGCCTGAACACTGGCAAGAAGCAGCAGAGCGCTGCGAGGGAATCAATCGAGAAGACGCGCCTCTCATCTCCCTTGAAGAGATCAAACAAAATCTCGACTAAATTTCTTTATTCTCCTACATTTCTTATATGGTAGTAGACAACGCCGTAAAAGAGAAAATACAAGTCTGGCTTGATGGTCCCTACGATGAAGAAACCAAAAACTTCATTCGCAGTAAAAGACCTGATGAACTTGTTGATGCTTTCTATACCGATCTCTCCTTTGGAACAGGAGGACTGCGCGGAATCATGGGCGTTGGAACCAATCGCATGAACCGCTACACGGTTCAAATCGCAACACAAGGCCTTGCTAACTATATTCTCAAACAAAAAGAGAAAAATCCAAGTGTCCTCATCGGTTACGACTCAAGACACAACTCTTTTCTTTTTGCTGAAGAAACAGCGCGTGTCCTTGCTGCAAACGGCATCACCGCTTATCTTTTAAAAGAACTGCGTCCCACGCCTTACATCTCTTTTGCGACAAGACATCTAAAATGCACCTCAGGTATCATGATTACCGCTTCCCATAATCCCGCAATTTACAATGGCTATAAAGTCTACTGGAAAGACGGCGCGCAGGTTGTATCTCCGCACGATACAGGCATTATGACGGAGGTCCATGCCATTCATTCTATTGAAAATGTAAAACTAGCCTCTTCAACAGATTCTCATATCAAAAGAACAGATACCACCTCACTTGATAAAGAGTACTTAAACGCTCTAAGACCTCTGCAATTATTTCCTGAAGAGAACAAAAAAACTGGAAAATCACTTAAAATCATCTACACAAGCCTACACGGAACAGGCATTACAACCTGTCCAGACGCCCTTCGAGACTGGGGGTTCACTTCGATCCAGTATGTGGAAGCTCAAATTAAGCCCGATGGAGATTTCCCAACTGTTAAATTCCCCAATCCTGAATACAAAGAAGCGTTGCAAATGGGCATTGATCTTCTTGTTAAAACAAACTCTGACATCTTAATCGCAAATGACCCTGATGCTGATCGCATGGGAATTGTTGTCATGCATCACAATGCTCCTATGATCTTAACTGGCAATCAAATTGCCACTCTTTGCGTGCACTACATTTCCGAGATCCTCTCCTCTCGCAATGCAATGCCCGCAAAGGGAGCTTTTATCACGACCATTGTAAGTACAGAACTGCAACAAATCATCGCTTCTCATTATAAAAAACCCTGCTTTGAGGTTCTGACAGGATTTAAATATATTGGAGAAAAGATTCACCTCTGGGAGCTTGGACAAGATGGCGCCCACGAATTTCTTTTTGGAGCAGAAGAATCCTATGGCTTTTTACGCGGCACACATGCGCGCGATAAGGATGCCACCATTTCCTCATGTCTTATCTCTGAAATTGCTCTCTTTATGAAAAATAAAGGACAAACACTCATCGACTACCTCAATGCAATCTACAAACAATTTGGAATCTTTAAAGAAAAGCAACTCTCTGTCAATTTTGATCCGGGTAAAGAGGGTATGCAAAAAATGCTGGATTTGATGCATGATCTGCGCAAAAACCCTCCAAAAGAGATCGCAGAAAAAAAAGTCACCCATTTTGCCGATTATGAAAAAGGCGTTGATGGACTTCCTCCCTCTGATGTTCTTTTATTTCGCCTTGCTGACAAGAGCAAACTCATCATCCGTCCATCTGGAACAGAACCCAAAATCAAAATCTATGCCGAAGTTCAAGGCAGTAACGCAACTAATGAATATCTTGACACTCTTTTGGCCAGTGCAAAGGAACTACTCAAGTGACACTTGCATTCGTAACCGGCGCAACATCTGGGCTTGGCAAAGCACTTGCTCAACAACTCGCAGAAGAGAAGATTCCTCTTCTCTTATCCGGAAGAGACTCCAAAAAGCTTGACGAGATGCAAAAGAGTCTCCACGTTGATGTCACCTCTCAAGTGGCGGACCTAACAAAAACAAATGATCTGAAAGCCCTTGTGCATCTCATTCATGAATTACAACCAGATCTCATCATTAACAACGCAGGTTTTGGCCTTTATGGCAATGCGGTCTCTTATACTACTCGGGAACAACTTGAAATCCTCGAAGTGAATGCACGTGCAGTTTTAGAGCTCTCTCTTGAGTCGGCAAAAGCACTACAACGCGCAAAAAGACCGGGAATCATCTTAAACGTCTCCTCAGCCGCTTCTTTTTTTGCTATCCCCACTTTCGCCATCTACTCAGCTGCAAAAGCGTGCGTTAATCAGTTTTCTAAAGCCCTTGACGAGGAGTTAAAACCGCACGGCATCCGCGTCCTCACAGCCTGTCCCGGCCAGATCGCCACCAATTTCCGTGCACGCGCAGCTTCTAACTACCCACAACAAAAAGATCATCACACAATGACTGCAGAGAAAGCAGCTCGCGAAATTCTCTGGCAAATCCGACACAAAAAACAACTCCATATCTTCGACACCAAATATCGAATTGCCACCTTTCTTGCACGCCATTTCCTCCCCAATTCTTTTGTTGCAACTCTCATCCGCAAATCACTTTCCAAGAGAATAAACTCCGAATTGTGACCTATTTGCAGCAACCCACTTTTTTAACAAACAGCTACAAGTTGAATGACGAGTTCAACT
>DAHVFY010000074.1:0-3315 GCA_027316765.1 Parachlamydiales bacterium
GAGTTGGACGAGGAATGAAACGCAGTAGATGGAAGTTAAAAAGGAAGGGTTGCTGCAAATAGGTCACAATTCGGAGTTTTACTTCAGTGTAGATGAATTTTATCTTTGAAGGCTTGAAAATCTTGGTCCGCTTTATCTAAGAGGGCTTCTAGGTCGTTCTTCTCCCGCTTGAGTGCAACTTGCTCTAGAGCGAGAAACTCAGCATCTTTATCAGCGCATTGATAGAACTTCATCATGGTCCTTAGCAGCTCCTGAAAGTGCCCTTCTTTCTCGATCGCATGAAAGGCTTGCTTGATTGTTTGAGCAAAAAGAGCATTATCTTCACAATGCGCCAAGTAATTACCGATTTCAATGAGGAGATCAAAGTCAGGATCCTCTTGCAAATGCTCTAATAAATGCCCAAAAACAATGCGTGCTTCATCGGGTGCTGTTTTGCTAAAAAGAATGGCACGTAAAAAATGAAACCATCTCTGATCTGAAACATACTCATAAAAACCTTCAAGGAGCTCTGAGGCGTACATCTCGTTTTCTGCATCGATCTGCTCTACAATAAAATCATAAAGAAACGATTCAAGATCGTGCGCACAATAAGAGGAAACAACAGAAAAAACCTCTTGAGGGGATTCCCCTTGATCCACGTTTTCATCCAAAATATCTTCTAATTCTTCAAGACTTTCCTGAATCAATTCATCATCTGCAAACGCATTTTCGTCATAATGCGCAATTCTCTCATCTAGCTCATCGCAAAAAAGAGAAAGAGATTGTTTGTCTGGTAACAAGCGGCGCCAAAGTTCGAAAAGAAGCAAGTAGCACTGATCGAACCCGGAAAGATCATTTTCTCTAACAAAAAGACATTCTGTTAGTTCTTCAGGAGTGTCGATATTTTCTGCATACATAAAAAATTTCTCTTCATCAAGCGGGATCTCTAGCTTTTTGAGCCTGGCTAAAAGATCGCCTGTCGAGACTTTTCTTAAGTCCTCAACCTGCCACGGCTCAAGCTTTAAAGAGCTGTCCGTAAGCTTGTTATATCGTAGTGCATTGTAAAGCGCTTTGACTTGCATAAATTTACTTTCTATGAAAAATAGACTAGGGCCGAATATACTACACTTCTCTATGAAACGTAAAGCATATTTACTTTTAGAGCTATTAATTGCTCTCAGTCTACTTGTCCTATGCGCCATCCCTCTTGTGCGCAACCCGCTGTTTTTAGCGCGAAAAGAGATTGCCACATTTGAAAAAATCGAAATGGAACGATTAGCCGAGCTTGCCTTTGCAGAACTGCTGGAGAAGTTATATCAAAATGAAATTCCTTTAAAACTCTTTGAAGAAACAAACATGCCAAAAGACCCCTATCAAAGAGACGTCGCTTCAGTTGATCTGCCGGGAATTTTAAACAAAAAATTTACACGGGAATTTTTTCTCTGGATGCCGGCACGAAAATTGGGGACCGATCAAAATGAATTTGGTCTGCTTCACATAAAAATTAAGCTCTCCCCCTTCGGAAAGAATAAAGATGCAACACGCAATTTCTCTTACCGCGTTTTCATAGAAATAAAAAAAAATAACACAAAAACAGAAGGAAAGGTATTGTGAGGATAAAGGTGCACCCATGTCTTTTAAGCCTCATATTTCCTCTGACACAAAAGTTCCTGAATTCACAGTAAGAGCCATCATTTTAGGGGTGCTCCTTGGACTACTATTCGGCGTTGGCAACGCCTATCTTGGATTAAAAATTGGAACAACTGTTTCCGCTTCAATTCCAGCAGCCGTCATTTCGATGGCCCTTTTGCGCCTTTTTTTTAAAAGGGTTTCAATTCTTGAAAACAACCTTGTCCAAACAATTGCATCAGTTGGAGAAGGCTTGGCAGCCGGAGTGATCTTTACTGTTCCCGCCCTCTATTTACTCGGCGATCCTCCAAGCCCGGGAAGAGTTTTTCTCCTGTCTAGTTTAGGAGGCATTTTAGGCGTGCTCTTCATGATCCCGATGCGTCGTTATATCATCGTTGAAGAACATGGAAAACTTCCTTTTCCAGAAGGGACTGCATGTGCGGAAATTCTTAAATCAGGAGAAACAGGGCGCAGCAAAGCACTGATGGCAGGAGTGGGCATTCTTGTCGGGGCATTTCACAAAATATGTTCAAGCGCTCTTTATCTTTTTAATGAGGTCCCAACAAGAATCATCACACGATTTCAAAATACTGAATTCAGTATGGATTGCACTCCAGCGCTTCTTGGTGTTGGATTTATTATTGGACCAAGAATCGCCTCCTATATTCTTGCAGGAGGAGCGCTCGCCTGGTGGGTCCTCATTCCCGTAATTAAAATGTTTGGCGGCGCTGATATCATCTATCCAGGAACCGCACCCATTGCACAAATGTCAGCTCAAGATATTTGGGGAGACTATATCCGCTATATTGGAGCTGGTGCCGTTGCAGTTGGAGGCATTGCAAGCCTTATCCGAATTTTTCCTCTTATCTTTAAAACCTTCAAAATGGGGTTTAAAGAACTTTTTGAAGGAGTTCATCAAGCCAAAAATACACCGCGAACTGATAAAGATATCTCTTTGCGCTATCTTATCTTGGGATCGATTGCGATCATCCTGACGTTATGGCTCTTTCCAGGACTTCCCATGAATTTTATGACAATTCTTTTGCTCATCATCCTTGGATTTTTCTTCGTTGCCGTTACATCATTAACAGTTGGGATTGTGGGGAGCACTTCAAATCCTGTCTCTGGGATGACAATTACAACACTTCTCATTACATGTCTTATCTTCGTTGCTTTGGGGTGGACAGAACGGATTTACTTGATTGCAGCACTTACAATGGGTGTTGTTGTCAATGTTGCCATTGCCCTTGCAGGGACAACTTCTCAAGACCTTAAAACAGGATATATTCTCGGCGCCACGCCACGTCTTCAACAACTTGGTGAAATCATTGGAATTCTTCTACCGGCGCTGGCCCTTGGAGGAACTCTTTTCTTACTCAACAAAGCCTACGTCTTCGGTTCCGTTCTGATGCCAGCTCCTCAAGGAACAATGCTTGCGCTCATTGCAGAAGGGGTGATTAAAGGAAACATCCCCATCACTCTTGTTGCAATCGGCGCAATCATCGCAGCCCTTCTTTGGATGTTAAGACAACCTATCCTTCCTTTTGCCATCGGCCTTTATCTTCCTCTTTCTTTAAGTACGGCCATCATGATTGGCGGACTTACCTCAGCAATCGTGGCTCACTTTACAAAGGATGAGGATGCAAATGAGCGGGGCGTCCTCACAGCATCCGGCCTTGTAGCGGGCGATGCTTTTACAGGTGTTAT
>DAHVFY010000074.1:3325-7696 GCA_027316765.1 Parachlamydiales bacterium
CCTTCTAACAGTTCTTGGCGTCGTCTCAGCAAGCGGCAAAGGATACTTTAACAATTCCATCAGCCTACTTATCTTCATCGCCCTCGGGATAGGCCTCATCCTCTTTGCTCTCCACCCTATCCATAAGCATCACCGCAAAAAATCGAAAGAAGTCTAGTCAAAAAGCCTCGTCTTTGCGATCCTCTAAGGATGAAGAAAAGAGCGCTTACCCTTTTGGAAGTGATGATCTCACTTGTTTTAGCATCAATCCTGTTAACAACGCTTTTTAGCTTCTATAAACAGCTGTTTTTTAGCCGAGCCGAAATACAAAAAAGCAAAGAACTTATTTTAGATCGCATCTTAATGCAAGAAAGACTCTCACAGATTTTTGCAAAAGTTGTTCCTGAAATTGAAGAAGAAAAAGGGCTTATTTTCTATACCTCAGAAAAACCTTCAACACTAAGTGATGCTCTTTGCTTTGTTTATGACAATGGAATCGATCCTAATCCCTCATTTTGCGGTCTTTTGAAGGGAACGCTTTATCTATCAAAAGAAAAAAATCTCACCTTGCAAACGTGGCCGGGAAGAGAAGAAATACTTCTAGATAGCGTAGAAGCTCTTCAATTTTCATTTTTTGACTTAGAAAAAAAACAATGGAAACAAGAGTGGTTAGGAGAAAAAGAAGGACTGCCCGCCATGATAAAACTGACTTTAAAAAATAAGCAAAAAGAGGAATTTGTTTTTTTTCTCCCCGATGCCTACAAAAAAATTACATATAAAAAATGAATATTCTGCCTCTTATCCTCTCAACTCTTTTGATTATGGCCTATGTATCCTCTTCTTTTTTTAAAGAAAGACAAGCAACTATTTGGGAAGAAAGAAGTTATTTAGGATTTATGCTAGCCGAACGAAAAGCGCGCGAAAAACTTGCAAGCATTCGCTATCAAAGAACCGCTTCTGAAAAATCTAAACCAGACGAATCAACTAAGAAAACAAAAACTGCAACAACAAAATTTATCAATCGAAGAGACAAAGAACATCTTAGCGAACTCTCAAAACTCAACATCGCTCCTTTATTCTCACACCATTTTAAACCCCTTTATGAAATTGCCGCCGGTTTGATTAAGGAGTTGTACAAAGACGCTTCTTTTTTTAAAAACTCAAAAATTAAAAATCTTGAGTATGCACTCTTAGATAGTATCATCGCAGAAGCCAAAAAAAATGAAAAAGCAGTGGAACTTAGACAATTATTTCCTGAAGACTCTGCACTACATCCCATCTTCTACAAAATGATCAAAGGCACTCATAATAACTACCCCTCTCTTGAGAAATACATCACAATCGAACGAAAGTTAAATCGAAAATTAATTCATTTTCAATTTGCATCCATTCCCCTGCTAGTTGCAACTTTCGGTCCATCTGCAACTCAAGCCATTCTTGATTTTGAGTACCAACAATGGCAAGAGGACGGCAAAATCCACTCTGTTCCCAAACATAAACTCGTAGAAATCTTAGAAAACCAGAGAAAAAAGCCTTTTCCCTTTTATAAGATCGAAGAATATCTTGAATTTTCTGAAGGACGCGCTTTAAAAACTCATGTCACGGCAAAAGACCCAGAAACGCAAATCACTGTAACTAAAGAGCTATAATTATTATATATAGATTATGTTAATAATAAACTATTTAAATTGACACATTAGTTATAGATAATATATAATTTACACTAATAACACAATTAGGAGTATATAATGAGCGTACAATCTTTAAATAAAAATCTTTATCAGGCTCCGTGGCCAAAAAGCTTGGAACCTACCCCCCTCAGAACAATTACAACATTTACATACAATGCACTCTCCTGCACGCTTCTTTTCCCCATTGGCATTACTCGTCTACTTAACCATTGGATCATCCGTCCACTGATCATCGAGAATCAACTCGTTCAGGGAATTAAAAGGCATAAAGGTCATGCTATTGAAAATAATCGCGTGGCTTTTAATATGCCAAATGGTCAAACGATCGTAGGAACTTTCATAGAAGGTACACACCGCGATAAACTCATCATTCTAAATTGTGGAACTGGTCAATGGTGTGAAAAAATTACGAATAAAGCCATCTTAGAATCAGGCGCTTCTATTCTTGCAATCAATCATCCAGGCGTCGGCTCTAAAAAAAGTTATCCCGGAACAGGTGGAGTGGATTTTCATGAAAGCCTCGGACTTGCCACATTTAGTGCTTTCAACTTTGCAAATAAAGGATTTGAACTAGAAGAGCAAAAATACAAATTTTTCGAAAAGAACATCGCTCTTTACGGCTATTCCTTAGGTGGGACAGCTGCAACGATCGCTGCCCAATATATCGAAGAAACACACGGACCAACAGCTGTTAAACTGATTAACGATCGTTCCTTTAACAGTGTGCCTAAGTTGGCCACCTCACTCATGCTTAGGATCAAAAACACTCCTTGCAAGAAGATAAAAGGTCCCAAAAAGGCCATCAAAATATTTCTCTTTTGTATTCCTAACTTCTTGATCCGCATTTCAATATATTGCACAACTTTTCTAACAGGAATCAGACTTGATCCAGAAAGTGCTTTTAAAAAACTGCAATCGAAAAACAAATGCGTAATTTATACAAAAGAAGATCAAATCATCCCCTACAAAGAAGGCGGCGCTCTACACAAAAGCATAAAGAAAACAAAACAATATGAAAAAATTCAGCTAAGTAAAGAATACGACCATATGACTCCTCTTGAAGGAGATGAAAAAAACTTAGTGCTAAAACACATTCAAAAGTTCCTTAAACTCACACCTGTACATTCACTTTAGAGGCGGTGAAGGGGAAGGTGGATAGTGAAAGTCGTTCCAGCACCCGGTACTGACTGCACATGAATCGTCCCATCATGCCTCTCAATGATCGTCTTAACGATAGAAAGACCAAGACCCGCTCCCCCCAGCCGGCGAGAGTGCGCTTTATTCACAGTATAAAACCGCTCAAAAATATGATCGATATCCGCTTCTGGGATCCCGATCCCTTGGTCTGAAATCTGAATGATTGCCTCATCTCCGCGTTGCTCAAGAACCACGGAGATTTTTGCGGGCGCCTGAGAGTATTTTGCAGCGTTATCCATCAAATTCATTACAGCAAGTTCAAGAATATCAACATCTGCTGCAATGGTAATCTCATCAGAGTTTTTTTCTATTAAGATTTCTGCATCAGAATAGACACTCTCCACCATGTGCTTGCAATTTTCCACAAGAGTCACAAGATCACAGTCACGAAATCGCGTCTCAGGTAGATGTTCTAAATCGGCTAAGGTCAGAAGATTCTTCACAAGGTTATCCATTCTCTCACAGTTGCGTACGATTTTTTCCGTGATGTCAGCCAGCATTTCAGGACTGAGTTCCGGTAGATCTTGCAACGTCTCTGCAAAGCCTCTGATGATTGTAATAGGCGTTCTAAGTTCATGAGAAGCATTTGCAACAAAGTCCTTCCCCATCTCAAGGACTTTGTAATGGCTAGATTTATCTTGTAAGACAATAATTGCGCCGCTGCCTTTAGTTTTTGGCGCCGCAATAAGATCGATATAGCGTTTGTGCAGATCTCCGATTGAGAGCGCATCTGTAATGATCTGTCCTGTATCTTGACATGCTTTCAAAAGGTTCTGACACTTGTCTAATAGTGGCGCAAATCTAGGATCATCACTAGTTGGAAATGGGTTATTTAACAAGTGTCGCTTAGAAATGCCTAGCATCTTACTTCCAATAAAATTCACATATCGAATTTGCATATCAGCATCCACAGCAATAACCCCTTCACCAAGCGATTCCAAAATCGCTTCTTTTTCATTTCGCGCATCTGTAATATTTTTAATTTGACTGCGAATACGTGCTGTTAATGCATTGATAGTACTGCCGAGTACACTAAAATCATCTTTGCCTTTACCAGATAGCACAATAGGAGGAAGTTCCTCCTCTTTTCCCATTTCGTATGATTTAATTGCACTTGTGATTTTTTGAATAGGACGCGTAAATTGATAAAAAATTAACCAAATCATAAAAGCAAAAAACAACAAAACAAGAACGCAAAAAAGAAAAAATCCAATCTCAAAATTGGCTAAAAATTGATCGATCAATTGTGTAGCAAATGCTGAACGCATCACATATGTCTTTCCATGAAACTGAAAACTCACAGCAACGTATAGCAGCTCTCGCTCAAATAGTGCGGAATATCCCCGATATACTCCCTCACCGCTTTTTAATGCCTCTTCAATCTCCGGATGATCCTGTATTTTTTTAGGGACAAATTGTTCTCCCGGCAGAGATTCGAGATAAGAATCATAGAGTTCGTAGTACTCTGAATTGAGCAAAGTGATACGAAATACGGGAAAAGTTT
>DAHVFY010000075.1 GCA_027316765.1 Parachlamydiales bacterium
AAGAGTTGAACTCGTCCTTCAACTTGTAGCTGTTTGTTAAAAAAGTGAGTTGCTGCAAATAGGTCACAATTCGGGGTCTTAGACCACAACGAAGCCAACACGCCCAAAACGCTGGTTTTGTACGTTCTTAGAAAGAGGATTACCTTTAAGGTTAATCTTGACTACTTGCCCCTCTCTTAAACGTTGCCCACGTTCAATTCGAGTTAAACCTTTTAAATTTTTTTCATCAGACTCTCCGGCAATCTCCGGAAGCTCTTGAATTTGATTGTGCGATGCATCAATTTTTTTAATAAGTGGAAGCTGATTTAAAATATCCAAAGAAAGCTTTGTTAATTGATTATGTGCGATGTTAAGCACTTGCAAGCTAGCTAATTCTCCCCATTTTTCCGGCAGTTCTTCGATCTGATTATAACTTAAATTTAACACGCGTAAATTAGAAAATTGTGTGAAAGCGCGTGGAATCCATCGCAATGCGTTATTTTGAATCTTAAGATACTCTACGTGAGAATGCGTATTAATATTCTCTGATAGCACGACAAGATTCATACGGCTTAAATCGAGATCTAAGTTTTGTTCGCCCAAAACCTCTAAATAGTGTTGCAGAAATTTTATTTGTAGAGCTTGCGTACGAATCACAACAAAATCGTTAGGATCTTTAAAGGGTATGCATGGTGCAGCAACTCCGTGTTCTTGACAAAAACCTGCTGTCAATGTTTGTAAATCAGGCGTTCCCAGCTTTTCTTCGTTTACTCTACTTTGTGTATATGGGGACCAGAATTTTTGCCATGTTTTGGGTGAATTTTCTTTAAAAAATTTTTCGACATTTTGATTCCATAGGTCTTGAGACTTTTCTGTAGGATTATCCACTGACTCGTCTAAAATTTCTTCTGATATATTAAAACTCAGCTCATCCACTGATTCCTCTTGAAAGCTCACCCAACTGATTGAATCTGAATCGGTTGCACTAGTATCTAAACCAAAACGCATAATTTCTCCATTTTCGACAAATATTAAAAAACATCGAAAATCTTACATAAAAATAAAAAAACAAGTCAACATTAAACACATTGGGGACTGCTTTTGTACAAAGAATTTTTAAATTGAAATTTATAAAAAAACAAAGGATAATTTTTCTCTATGAATGAGTCTCTTTTTTTTACACACGTCTTTGTGGTTCTCGGCTTTGTTCTGGCAGCACTTCGTCTTGGCAAAGAGGCCCTCATCGTTTGGATTGTCGTTCAAGCGATTTTGGCAAACTTCTTTGTTCTCAAACAAATGTCGCTCTTTGGATTTAATGTCACATGCAGCGATGTCTTTGCCATTGGAAGTATCGCTTCCTTAAATCTTCTTCAAGAATACTTTGGGAAGGAACATGCTAGAAAGGCATTGTGGATCTCTTTTTTTGCACTTCTTTTTTATACACTTATGTCTCAGATTCACCTGCTATATACCCCAAGCAATAACGATACCGCTCAAACCTCTTTCATTCACCTTCTAAGCGTTACTCCAAGACTTCTTCTTGCTTCAATGGCTACCTTTTTTGTCGTGCAACGACTTGACATTCACCTTTTTGCTTTTTTTAAGACAAAACTGCCAAAAGCACCTCTTGCTGTCAGAAGTTCGGCATCGCTGATCATGACGCAATTCCTGGATACGGCACTTTTTAGTTATCTTGGCCTCTATGGCCTTGGTTTTGTTCTATGGGACATCATCATTGTGAGTTTTTTGCTTAAACTTCTCATCATTGGATGCGCTCTTCCCATCAACCTTTTTGCAAAAAAATTACATCATGAAATTTGAAGTTCTGCACACCTCAAAAAAATCACGTGCTCGCGTTGGGTGTATCCATACCCCACACGGGGTGATCGACACGCCCGGCTTTGTTGCAGTTGGAACTAATGGTACCATCAAATCGATCGATAATGCAGCATTACACGAAATCGGACTGCAACTGATGTTCTGCAATACATATCATCTTCTTCTGCAACCTGGGACAGAAATTGTGCGACAAGCTGGAGGATTACACAACTTCATTCACCGAAAAATGCCTCTTATTACCGATTCTGGAGGATTTCAAGTGTTTAGTTTGGCCTACGGCTCTGTTGCAGATGAACTCAAAAGTCGTGGCACAAAAAAAACAGGTGGTTCTGTCGTTAAAATCACTGAAGAAGGAGTTCATTTTCGCTCTTATAGAGACGGTGCAAAAATTATCCTTACGCCGGAGAGCTCAATTGCTGCGCAAAAGGATCTCGGAGCCGATATTATCATTCCCTTTGATGAACTCCCTCCCTACCATATCGCACAAGATGCTTTAAAAACCTCGCTAATGCGGACGCACCGCTGGGAAAAACGCTCTCTTGATACTCATCTCAAAGACCCTCAAAATCAAGCGATGTATGCTGTCATCCACGGGGGCATCGACCTTGAATTGCGTAAAAACAGTTGTGACTATCTAACAGCTCTTCCATTTGATGGTTTTGCAATTGGCGGAAGCATGGGAAAAACTAAAGCGGAAATGTTCGAACTCCTTTCCTTTACCTTACCGAAACTTCCAGTTGACAAGCCTAATCATTTACTTGGTATTGGTGACTTGAAATCCATCGAAATGTGTATCCCTCTTGGAATAGACACCTTTGACAGCTCTTACCCCACCCGCTCCGCGCGGCATGGAGTCTTGCTAACCAAAGAAGGAGATCTTAGAATTTCAAAACGAGAAAACGCCTATAAATTTCTTCCAATCGAAAATGACTGCTCTTGTCCAACATGCTCAAAATTTACCCTCGCGTATCTACATCATCTTTTTAAGGCAAGAGAACTTACTTATATGTCACTTGCAACGATCCACAATCTTCATTTTATGATACAACTCATGAAACGCTATCGCGAAAATATTTGTGAAGATAGGATATAGATTGTCTTAAATTCGAAAATAGATTAACCTCTTCGAAAATTTGATTAGGAGGCATTATATGTTTAAATACTTATTCGTGATTATAGCCCTTGCAAGCTCAGCAATGTTTGCGTCAGAAAAAATTATCGTAGGCATTTCTGGAGGAAGCGGTTCTGGCAAAACAACTTTAGCACATAAGATCAATGAGGCTTGTTTTGGAAGAGCTATATTACTTTGTCAGGACTCTTACTACAAAGACTTCTCTCACATGTCCTCTGAAGAAAGAGAGCAAATCAACTTTGATCACCCCGATTCTCTTGATTTTGCTCTTTTAAAGCAGCACATCCTCGATCTTAAAAATAACAAAGCCATACAAAGACCTAGTTACGACTTTTGCACACATTCTCGTCAGAAAACAACAGAAGCTTTACTGCCTGCACAAATTGTCATCGTAGAAGGAATCCTTCTCTTCGCTGTTCCTGAAATTCTAGAGCTCTTCGACATCAAAATCTTCATCGACACAGAAGACGACATTCGCCTTGTACGTCGTATTGAACGAGACATTAAAGAGCGAGGAAGAGACCTTAAAAGTGTCACCGAACAGTACCTCAAAACTGTCAAGCCCATGTATGATAAGTTTGTTCGAACCAGCAAACAACATGCCGACGTCGTTGTGCTCCATGGAGCTGAAAATCCAATGGCGCTAAGCGTGATTCTCTCAAAGTTACGCGAAGCCATTTAACCCCGAATTGTTCCCTACCTTATCTGAAAAGTTAAACGAGAAGCGCAAGATAGGGAACAAGTTGCGATTTCAACAAAGACACGTGACGGCTTGTAACTGTCTTGTGTAACAACCATAGCAGGTTGGAAAGTATTTTTCCTCTGCCCCAAGATCTACGGAGGGTCCTTCAGTCGTTGCAACACCATTGACATGCTTCAAATTCATAATCGATTTCTTGTTACAAAAATGACAGGTTGCTTTAACTTCTTCAATCGAATCGGCAATCTCTATTAATCTTCGCGATCCTTCAAATAAATGCGATCTAAAATCTGTACGCAGCCCGTAGCAAATCACAGGAATATCGAGCTTCATTGCAATCTCTCGAAGTTGTTCAATAATTCTAACCGACATAAATTGCACTTCATCAACAAGAAGACAATCTATCTCTACAAGATCAATATCGAGTAGGTTCGTCTCAGGCGTTACCAAAATATCTGCTGCCATTTCCAACCCTGCACGAGACCTAATATTTTCCACGCCAAAACGAGAATCCATCCCAGGTTTGAGTAAAAGAATGTGCTTTCCCTGTTGTCTGTAATTATGCGCAACAGCGAGCAAATTTAGCGTTTTTGCACTCCCAACAGTCCCAAATCTAAAATAAAGCTTGGCCATAAAGCTTGTCTCACGATAAGTTAAGAATAAATTAAGAGTTTGTCAAAAATAGTGCATCTATAAGCGCTATCTGACTCTCTCATCAAAATCATAAGCGAAGTATGAAATTTTCCGCCTTACCTATCTTTACATTACGGAGAAAACCATGGTTTTTACCGACATTAAAATCCGCTCTTTTACCGGAAGTTCTTTCAGAGAATTTATTCCATGCATTGCGCGATTGCGCCTAGAAATATTTCGAGAATACCCCTACCTACAAGAAAGAAATATTGAAGAGGAAAAACAGTTTCTAAAAAAGCACTCAGAACATCCTGAAGCCATTGCTATTCTCGTTTTTGAAGGATCTACTATCGTTGGCGCTTCAATGGGAATTCCTATGATTTACGAAAAAAAGGAGTATCAAAAATCCTTACTCGAAAGGCGCTTAAATCCTGCTGCAATTTTTTATTTCGACACATCCACTCTTTTGAAGCAGTATCGAGGGCGCGGAATAACCCACCATTTTTTTGATCTAAAAGAGCTGCATGCTAAAACTCTGAACCATTTCGAGCACACGTGTTTTTTTAATGTCGATCGCACTGAAACCCCTCTTATTCCTCCTCCTGCCGACTACCTTTCTTTACATAACTTTTGGAGGCAACGAGGCTATATTCATCACCCTGACATCGTCCAGCACATCGACTGGAGAGATGTTGGGGAGCTGGAAATAACAAAGAAAAAACTCTCCTGCTGGATTAAAAACCTATAGCAACCGGAAGCACTATATGAAATTATTTTTCTGGAAAATGAAAAGAACTGAGAAAGTCTTCGAATTGATGATCTTCCTGAGAAGAAGAAGAGGAGGAAACCTGCATCACTTTATAAAACGTATTACCAACGAGGATAAGACGTCCACGCATCTCTTCATCTCCTTTTTTCACAACGAATTCTATCGCAGGATACATTTTATGCCGAACAGACTCTTTAGAGACAAGCTCTGTCCCCTCTTCACTTTTAAGCAAAATATCAAAGGCTGTGTTTAAAAGTTTAGTGGCTCCTACTATTCGCCATCTATTTGGAAAGTCCATGAAACTTACGCAATAGTAAGTGGTATGCGTGCTTACACTTTTATACTCGTTATAGTTCAACATCTTGTCTGCCTGTTCAACATAGAGCTGCTTAGTCTCAACACTTGGACTATCAGGCAATTGAATAGTAAATCCTCTATCTTCTGAAATATAATATTCCCATCCAGCATTTTTCTGGTGGGTTTCAAATCGTGAGGAAAACTCATTCACTGTGGAACCCCAGAAACTTCCGACGATAAGAAGGATTGACATCCCAATAGCGAACACTGTACGGAAAGAATTTTGTTTCTTCTCAATGGTCTTTTTCTTCCCCATAAATAACAGGGTTTTCAAGATTTCCAAATAAGACGGCTTATTCATAAACTGTCTTCCAAAAAGCGCCATTGCCGGTGTTTTTTTAACTATAAATGCAAAAGAAGTAAAGAGTGCAATTGCTACAAGAGAAGCATAAGCTGTTGAGAGACAAAAAGTTGTACTTATAGCGATTATATAAATAATCAAATAATCAACAATTCTTTCTAAATAAAAACCTATCTTCATTAAAACCTCATTATTCCAAAATATTATAAACTATTTTAATATTTTTTGTCAAAGCACAATTACTTTTTGTATATAAAGATTAATTTAAAGGACTGCGAATGAAGGCTTTTTGCCTTCCTAGGGAAGAGACTATCTCTTTGGGATTCAAAGAATTAGCATTTATTTGAAGGCTGTCGTAAAGTGCTGAGTAAAGGAAACTGTTTATGCTAAATAAAGAGGGAAATTTACGAAGATGCTCAACCCCATTTAACAGAACTTCCCTCGGTGTTACATAAGGACCCTTTGAAGCTAGGCCCCACAAAATCCCTCGTTTCGGCCGGCAAACGGCCACCTGACGTATAATCTCACTAAAATCCGCATTCTCACCCTCTTCTTCAAGCAAAATTCGCGCTAGCTCAATATATATGTCTCCATATTTGTAATGATGCGTCGAATCGCAAGCCACAGCGCGATTAAGATAGCATTCTGCTAATTTTGTATTTTTCTCTATGCAAAATTGATAACGCGCATATTCACAAAGAACTTCTGGAGAATTTTCTGCATATCTTAAAGCCTGCTTTAGGTACTCTTTGACCATGTCCTGTTCGTGCAAATAAGCATATTGAATTTGCATCTGCCAGAAAAGTCCTTTACGAGGATAGATTTGAATAACCCGTGTGAGATTCTCTTTAAAATCAGAGCTACCGCACCTTAAACTTTGATATAAAAGGGCTAATTCTAACTTCCAGTAATTGCTTGGGCTAATATCAGCAAAACAACCTTTAAGCGTTTTAAAAGCCTCGATATGTTCTCCGATAAGCTCTTCAATCTCTGCCTTAAAAATAAAAAATTTTATATCTTCACTTACAAGAAATTCTTTTTTTTCTCTTGACTGCTCAAGTGCTGCTAATCGATCATTATGGTCTACATAGGTTAAAGTCATTTTAAATGTGCACATCCATTTCAACCATCGATCAGATGCAATACGCAAAGATTCAGAATATGCAGCTCTTGCTTCTACAAAGTCTCCTTGTCTAAAACAATAGTCCCCTTTTAAAAACCAGATTATCGATAATCCCCCATATATACTTGGGGCTTTCTCGCACCTTTCAATCATTTCAGAAAAAAGAGAGAGCATCAGATCTTGTTCTAGATCAAGTTTTTCTCCAAGGCGTAAACATAATCCCCTTACATCACGCTCTTCTTTCCATCCAATCCCATATCCCTGATAGGCGATAAGAAAACCCTTAACAAAATCGCCTCTTAAAGCCGCACTTTCTGCTGCTAAGTAATAAGAGGGTTGATAGCGCTGATAGAAAAGATCCTCATAAATTTTTTCTGTCTTGTCAATTTTAAACCCCTCCATACAGCAAATCGCCTTACGCAGCTTGTGAGAAGAATTGTATTCAGCGGGTAGCTCTAGAGATTTCATCATTTGTTCTTTAAAACATTTAAACAAAGCAGAAACTTCTTTTTGCTTTGAGTCGACTACAAAAGATGAATAATGATTAGCTAAATCGGAATGGTATAAATATTGAACAACTGGCTTAGGAATCGTGGCACACCAACTTCCAAAATTTTCAGAATAACGAAATACCATACGATTTTTTCTTAAATTAAAAAAAAATGGTACCCTACCATCCCAGTAAAAATCAACATGCAAATCAAAAAAAAAAGACCTTTGCAGCAGTACTGCAAAGGTCTTAAAATTCGGAAGAGGTAGGATTCGAACCCACGGTCGGTTGCCCGACTGCTGTTTTCAAGACAGCCGCAATAGGCCACTCTGCCACTCTTCCGCAAGGGAATGATTGTAACA
>DAHVFY010000076.1 GCA_027316765.1 Parachlamydiales bacterium
ACTTCAATAAAAAAATCAAAACTCATTCCACATGTGTAGCGCTATAGGGAAAATAGGTCACAATTCGGGGTTTAAGTAAGTGTGTTTAGTAAAAATTTTACATTTAAAAAATAAGAGCAGTGCACTAACATTTTGATAAGTTCCTAACCCGGAGGATATTATATGTTAAAGAGTGCATTTATCACTTTGCTTCTTATAGTTGCTTCACCTTGTTTTTCAGGTCAAGTTTCTGAATTTGATCATGAAATAAAATCTCAAAGTAAAAGTTTAGCCTTGAGCTATATTAATCGAGGAAATGAAAATTTATTGTCCGGGAAATATTTTTCCGCAGTGAATGATTTTCAAAATGCCTCTTCGTTGATTAGTAAGCTTGAAGATTGCAAGTTTGATTTAGATTTTTTGAGTCATTTTGGAAAAGTGATCGCTTACGATAACTTAGGTTTGCACGAGCATTGTCAAAGTGCCATGATATCTTTGTTACTTACTGTCGAAAATAGAAGTGAAAGTTGTGCTTTTGAGTCTAACGAGACAGATACTTATAGAGCCTTGGCAACGCTTGCTCCATCCCTTAGCATTCAAACCATTCTTTTCTACTTATGCGATACTATACAAAGCTCTCTTGAAAATTAAACATACATTTCAGTGCGGTGATAGCTCGCCGCACTGTTTAAAAAAGAGTTTTTAATACAATTTTGGAGGATTTGTGGTAAAGCGCATATTGGGATTGATTGTGATGATGATGTGTTTTTCTTTTCAATGCTTTGCCTTGCAAGATATTGAACAAGAAGAGGACGATTTGTGTTTGGATTATTATGTAAGTGGCTGCATAAATTTGGCGTTTGGAGATTATTTATCCGCTCTTGATGACTTCAATAATGCTTCTTTTTCTAATGTTCAAGAAGATCCGATTGAAGATTTTTTCATTCATTTTGGGAAAATCATTGCTTACGATCATTTAGGATTGCATGAAGAATGTCAAAACACGATTCAATCCTTGTCGCGTTTGATGAATGAGGAGGAAGATGAAAGCTGTGAATCTGACAAAACAGAAGATCTTACAACAGAAGAATATCTCATATGGGAACTTTGGCTGGGTTGTTTGAGAAATTTATCCGAGCAAGCACCCACTCCTCATGTTCGAGATTATCTTTTTTCCCTACTAGATGAAATGATGGAGGAATTAAAACTTCACAAGTGAACGTGCTAAAAAAATCTGAGTGAGAGGATTCGAACCTCCGACCTCTTGCACCCCATGCAAGCGCGCTAGCCAAGCTGCGCTACACCCAGATAGAATTATGTGACGGAGATGCCTTCGTACTGGAACTCAGCGCGTTTGAATTCTTTGACGCCGATGCGCGCGCACTCTTCGATGATTTTTTCAAGTACGTCTCCCGCGTGAACCTCCGCTGCAGAGATGTCGACAGAAATTGAAGCGGAAAAGTTCACTCCTCCACGGGTTCCTGTCACTTTAAAATTTGCAGAAATGACTTCTTTCTTTTTGGAAATGTTTTTAAAGCGAATGAGATTATTTTCTGCTAAGTCTGCCATGGTGCCTCTTCGGTTGAAAACGAAAATTCTAGTTGGTTATTCTGCTTTCTGTCAATATTTTAGACAATGATGCTTTTAGAAAATGGATGGGATAAAAAACTTGAGGAAGAGCTGAAGAAGCCTTATATGAGACGGCTTGAAGCCTTTCTTGAAGATGAAACAAGATCTGGAAAGGTGGTGTATCCACCTGAGCCTTTGATTTTTCATGCTTTTTCAAAAACTTCTTTTGAGGAAGTGAAGGTAGTGATTATGGGGCAAGACCCCTATCATGGTCCCGGACAGGCGCATGGTCTGAGCTTTAGCGTTCCGTGCGGCATTCCTCTTCCCCCATCGCTTAAAAATATTTTCAAGGAACTTGTCTCTGATTTAAATATTTCTTTTCCCAAGGAAGGGTGTTTATCGAAATGGGCCTCCCAAGGAGTGCTTCTTCTTAATGCGATTTTAACGGTAAGACATAAAGAGCCTAAATCGCATTATGGAAAAGGATGGGAACAATTTACAGATGCTGTGATTCTACATTTGATAGAAAGAGAGGATCCGATTGTTTTTATTCTTTGGGGAAAGGTAGCGCAAGATAAGTATTTGAATGTGATGAAGGAAAGAAAGCATCCTCATGTAGTTTTGATGTCGGCACACCCCTCCCCTTATTCTGCTCAGAATTTCTTTGGGGGACATCATTTTTCTCAAACAAATGTCTTTTTAAAAAAATGGGATAAAGAGCCAATTGATTGGCAGATTTAAAAAATTTTTACTTGCCGACATAATAGGTAAATTCATTTAGAATGAAAGGCATCTTATTGAATGTGAGTGTGATATGCCTTGGATTAAAAAAATATTTGTTTTGTTTTTTCTATTATCTTTCGGTCTGCTTGGTGCTAAAGAGGGGGATCGACCGCGCATTTGCCTAAATATGATTGTTAAGAATGAAAAGGATGTGATCGAGCGGTGTTTAAATTCTGTCAAACCGTTGATAGATTGTTGGGTGATTGTCGATACGGGATCAAAAGATGGAACACAAGAGATCATTCGGGAGTGTATGAGGGGGATTCCGGGGGTGTTATATGAGCGCCCTTGGGTCAATTTTGCTCATAATCGGAACGAGGCTTTAGATTATGCCAAAGAGAGTGCGGAATATCTTCTTTTTATGGATGCAGACGACATTCTTGAATTTTCTCCCTTTTTTGAAAGACCTTTTCTCGACAAGGATGCTTATACAATTAAAATTCGGTATGATGGCAACACTTATTCACGTTTTTCTGTTGTGAAAAGCGCTCTTGATTGGAGATGGAGAGGCGTTGTTCACGAGGTGATCGATTCTCAGTTTTCAAGGACGTATGGTTTGATTGAAGGGGTGGAGATGGTCATTATAGGAGGAGGTGATCGCTCTCAAGATCCTACGAAGTTTTTAAAAGATGCTCTTTTGCTTGAAACTGCTTTGAAAGAGGATCCTTATGATGCGCGTAATGTTTTTTATTTGGCTCAAAGTTATCGTTGTGCAGGAATTCCGGATCTTGCTCTAAAAAATTACCTAAGAAGAGTGGAGTTAATGGGGTGGGATCAAGAGGTGTTTTGGTCGCTCTATAGCATAGCTCTTCTTTATGAGGAGCTCTCTTTTTCTAAGGAAAAAATTATTGATGCTTATTACGAGGCTTTTCATTATCGCCCTATTCGAGCTGAACCTCTTTATCGGTTAGCAGCTTATTACAGGCGTCAAAATGACTTTCTTTTGGCTTATCTTTTAACTGAGTATGCGCTCAAAATTCCGCTTCCTTTTGAGGTGATTTTTGTTGAGCGTTGGATTTATGAATACGGTCTTTTATTTGAACATTCGATCTCTGCTTACTGGGTGGAGAAGTATGAGGAGTGTTACAACGCTTGCTTAAAACTTCTCAGCCTTCCCAATCTACCGATATCTATTAGGGAGGCAACTTTGAAAAATATAGAATTTGCAAAAGAAAAATTGGTAACTGTAGGAGCCTTATGATCTTTTCTAGAATATTTATCTTAGTTTTTTTGCTATCGGTTGGATCTCTTTTTGCTAAAGAAGAAAATTCACCGCGCATTTGCTTAAATATGATTGTCAAAAACGAAAAAGATGTGATCGAGAGGTGTCTAAATTCTGTGAAGCCCTTCATCGACTGTTGGGTCATTGTGGATACAGGATCAAAAGATGGGACGCAAGAGATTATTCAAGGGTGCATGCAAGGAATTCCGGGAATGCTTTATGAGCGTCCTTGGGTGAATTTTGCTCATAATCGAAATGAGGCTTTAGAGCTTGCTAAAGACACAGCGGAATACATTTTTTTTATTGATGCTGATGACATGCTTGAGGTGTTTCCTTCTTTTAGACGGCCGATTCTCGATAAAGATTGCTATTTGATGAAAATCACTTCTGTGGGTTCCAGTTCTTCACGAGTGCAACTTGTAAGAAGTGCTCTTAACTGGAAATGGAAGGGTGTTGTACATGAAGCGCTTCACTGCGAAGAACCTACAACGTGTGGGATGTTGGAAGGGGTAGAAATGGCACTTGTTGGAGGAGGAGATCGCTCCCAAGATCCTAAAAAGTTTTTAAAGGATGCTCTTTTGCTGGAAGATGCTTTAAGAGAGGATCCTTATGATACACGTCATTTGTTTTATCTCGCTCAAAGTTATATGTGTGCAGGTCTTCCTGAACTTGCTTTAAAAAACTATGAGCGAAGAGTGGAGATGATGGGATGGGATCAAGAGGTATTTTGGTCGCTCTATAGTATTGGCGTTCTTCATGAAGAGATCTCAAGTCCGAAAGAGAAGATTATTAATGCGTATTACCGGGCATTTTATTATCGTCCTACTCGAGTAGAACCTCTTTATCGACTTGCTTGCTATTATAGACACGATAAAAATTTTCTTCTGGCTTATCTTTTAACTGAGCACGCGCTAAAAATTCCTGTTCCTTCAGATATTTTGTTTGTTCAAAATTGGATGTATGATTATGGCATTTTATTTGAACATTCGATTTCAGCGTATTGGATTGGAAAATATGAAGAATCTTATTACGCCTGTTTGAAACTTCTTACCCTTCCTTGGTTGCCCTCAGATGTCAGAGAGGCAACATTAAGAAATTTAAGATTTGCAAGTGAAAAATTCATTAATGAAAGGATTTTATGATTTTTTCTAAAACATTCATTTTATTTTTTTTATTACCATTTGGTTTTATTTTTGCTAAAGAAGGAAACTTACCGCGTGTTTGTTTGAATATGATTGTTAAAGATGAGAGAGAAGTGATTGAACGTTGCTTGAATTCTGTGAAGCCCTTCATCGACTACTGGGTCATTGTGGATACAGGATCAAAAGATGGAACGCAGGAGGTTATTCGAGAATGTATGAAAGATATTCCTGGAATGCTCTATGAGCGTCCTTGGGTGAATTTTTCTCATAATCGAAATGAAGCTTTAGAGCTTGCTAAAGATGCAGCGGACTATCTTTTTTTTATTGATGCAGATGACATTCTTACTTATTACCCCTATTTTGAAAGACCCTTTCTTGATAAGGATTGTTATATGATGAAAATTCAGTATGGGGGCAGCACGTATTCACGCGCGCAACTTATAAAAGCCTCTCTTCGTTGGAAATGGATGGGAGTTGTTCATGAAGCACTTTATTGTGATGAAATAAGATCGTACGGTGAAGTGGAAGGGGTGGAAATGACGATTGTGGGGGGCGGTGGAAGGTCTCAAGATCCTACTAAGTATTTGAAAGATGCTCTTTTGCTTGAAGCGGATTTGAAGGAAGATCCTTTTAATGCGCGCAATGTTTTTTATCTCGCTCAAAGTTATGCATGTGCAGATCTTCCTGAACTTGCTTTAAAAAATTATGAACGCAGAGTAGAAATGATGGGTTGGGATCAGGAGGTATTTTGGTCTCTTTATAGTATCGCTTTTATTCATGAAAGACTCTCTAATTCTGAGCAAACAATTGTGGATGCTTACTATCGAGCTTTTCACTACCGTCCAACTCGTGTGGAACCTCTTTATAGGTTAGCTCTTTATTATCGAGGTCGGGAAAATTATCTTTTTGCTTATTTTTTGACGCAGTACGCGCTCAGTCTTCCTATTTCTTCTGATGTTTTATTTGTTGAGACATGGTTATATGATTATGGTCTTTTGTTTGAACATTCGATTTCTTCTTATTGGGTAGAGAAATACCAAGAGTGTTATGACACTTGTTTGAAACTTTTAGCTCTTCCTAAGTTGCCTCCTGCTTATAGGGACGCAACTTTGAGAAATATAGAGTTTGCAAGAGAGAAACTATCTTTAGCAAGTTAAACCCCGAATTGTGACCTCTTCTAAAACTTACTTAAGTTTGGGAAACTTAAATTTGTAAAGCCCAAAATAGACATGTCGGAAACAAGGACACGAAGTGCTTTGTTTCCGACATGTCTATTTTGGGCTCTGTAATCTCAATTTTATGAACTCACGAGGGTTTTAGAAGAACTCTATTAAAAAAACGGGTTGCTGCAAAGTAGGTCACAGTTCGGGGTTTTACGTCGGGCTGCCTATGTCTGCAATCTTAACGATTGTCAAGTAAGCTACGGGAACAGCCGTTGAATACCCGCTATTTTGTAGAACGACGGTTCCTCCCGTAACATTGACAATCGAAAGGGTTGTTCCTGATGTTGTGATCGGAACAATCCATGATATGCTGATGAGGTTTGAGCTGGAAGGGGTAGCGCTGCTAAAATCTGCGTTGCCTAATGAATAGGAGCTGCCAACTGCTGTTCCATTAGAATAGAGTTCAAATATCGTGCCTGTCGTTGTTGATGTGCTATATCCAAATGTGACCAAGAAATATCCTGTATCATTGATGACAAATTGGGTGCCTCCCGTATCTGTGATATTCGCGATGGGACCTACGGCGGTTAGATTTGGATTGCCAAGAGATGCAATTGAGTAGGTTCCTGTGGCTCCGGCAATGGTCTGAACAAAAGATCCATAAGAGGTTACTGAGCCTGTCGTTCCTTGGACTCCTGTTGCACCTGTCGTTCCAGTGGCCCCTGTGGGTCCTGTTCCGCCTGTGGCTCCTGTGGTACCGGTCGCACCTGCAACGCCGGTTGCTCCTGTTGCGCCAAGTCCTGTTGTGCCTGTTGCGCCCGCGGCGCCGACAGCTCCTGTAGTGCCCGTTGCGCCTGTGGCGCCTGTCGGCCCTGCAGGGCCTGCAGAGCCTGGAGGTCCTGGTGCTCCTGCAGGGCCGCTATTTCCTGTGGCACCCACCGCACCTGTTGTGCCCGTTGCGCCTGTGGTCGCACCGGTTGTTCCGGTAGCGCCTGTCGCTCCTGTTGCCCCTGTGAAGCCCGTCGCTCCTGTTGCACCCGTGGTTCCCGTCGCCCCCGTTGCACCTGTTGCGCCCGTGACACCCACGGGGCCTCTGCTTCCTGTAGTTCCAGTGGCTCCTGTGGTTCCGGTAAGTCCTGTTGCCCCTGTTGGCCCCGTTGCGCCAGTCGGCCCCGTCGCGCCCGTTATGCCTATGGCTCCCGTCGTTCCATCAGGTCCTGTTGCTCCGGAGCCCCCTGTCGTTCCCGGAGTCCCTGTGGCACCCGTTGCACCTGTAGGGCCGGTTGGTCCTGTAGCTCCTATTGCACCTGTTGTTCCAGCTGCACCTGTTGTACCGATAGATCCGGTTGTTCCCGCTGTGCCCGTAGTTCCTGTCGCTCCTGTTGTGCCTACAGCGCCTGTTGTTCCGGTAGCGCCGGTTGATCCCGTAGTGCCGGTTGCACCTGTTGCGCCCCCAGGTCCTGTACCTCCGCGTTGACCCGTTGTACCAGCGGAATTT
>DAHVFY010000077.1 GCA_027316765.1 Parachlamydiales bacterium
GCATCATCGCGATTCTTGTTGTATCGCGACTAACAAGACACAAAATCTTTCAGGAAATGACTTAAAATAGTACACTGCTCTTCATGACACAAAAACCTCGTATATTAATTATTAATGATGATGGCATCCATGCCCCTGGTTTAAAGCACCTATGGAATGCCGTAGCTGACATTGGCGATGTGAGCATTATTGCTCCAGCTAGCGAAAAATCAGGCGTTGGACTTTCAATCACAATCTACTCCCCTCTTCATGTAGAGCCTGTTGTTTGGGAAAAAACAACCCCTGCATGGAAAGTTACGGGAACTCCTGCGGACTGCGTCCGTCTAGCGTTAAGCGTCATCCTTAAGGAAAAACCTGACCTCATCGTCTCGGGGATTAACAAAGGTTCGAATGCAGGCAGAACAACTTTTTTTAGCGGTACCGTAGGTGGCGTTATTGAAGGTGTCTTACGCGGCATCCCCGGCGTTGCATTTTCTTGCGAAGACTTCCAAAATCCCGATTATGCTCAAACAGAAAAGCACATTTCACAAATCGTCAAGCATCTCTTGGAACATCCAACAACTAAAGGTACGTTCCTTAATATCAACTTTCCTAACACGAAAGAATTTAAAGGATTTAAGCTTGCGCGACAAGGTCGCGGCTATTGGATTGAAGACCCCGATGCACGTGAACATCCCGATGGTTACACATATTATTGGCTTGGCGGGCAGTGGGGACATCATGAAGAAGCAGAAGAAAGCGACGTTAAACTTCTTTCTGAAGGCTACGTTACAGCTGTGCCAATTCACGTAGAAGAAATGACAGATCACACGTTTCTAAACTCTCGCAAACACTTTTTTGAAGGGTTGTTTAGTCCTTGAAATTCTGTAGATAGCAATCAAGACCTGCGACCCAGCATCAATTGCTTCTCAAAAATATCAAGTCGCAGTAGGGCTTCACGCTGCGCTAACTCAATTGTTTCCCGTCCTCCTTCAAGGGTATAAACTCTCCGCAGCTCACCTCTCAGCATTTCGCTCTGAAGCCCGTCATACAAACTTCCATCTTCAGGATGATCCGCCTGATATAAACGCGCTTCAATCACAAGATCGACAATTTCTTCGAAATTTTTTTTCAAAACCGGTAAAACTTTGATAAGTTCTTCTCGAGAATGCACGTGCTGAAGTTCCTCAACAAGTCTTCGACAGAGCGCATCCCCTTCCTTTTGATACTCCTCCAATGAAGTGGGTGAGCACCCGCTAAGCAGAAGAAAGACCGCTATAATTTTTTTCAATTTAACAACTCCAAGGAAAGATCTTCAACGGGGTACGATTGCCAGTCCGCATCATCAAAATGCCACCACTCCGTTGGCAATCCAACAAACCCCTCCTCTGCCATAACAGATTCTAAAAGCTCTCGATTTTTGATCACTTCCTCCGGCAAATCAAAACAGCTGCGATGCGCTTTCTCTGAAAATGTATCAAACAAAGTCGGCATTAAAAGCTCATTTCCTTTCGCATCGACTAAAGTAACATCAACTGCAGCTCCTCGATTATGCTTAGATCCAATCGCTGGATTTGCCACATATCTATCATCGGGCAGAATCTGCCAAAAAAGTTTTTGAACACTCAGAGGTCTATACCCATCCCAGACTTTTAGTCCAAGCCCCCTTGCTTCAATTCGCTCTTGAATCCGATGTAACTTTTCTGCAACTTTTTTACGTAAATAACATTTTGAAAGGGTATAAAGAACTTTTCCTGTAAAATTGTCTGCTGTAGCGTATCGAATATCAACACGAATACGAGGAGAAATCTTTACAAGTTCCACAAATTTCATCTCTGATTCCATGAATGGCCTCCTGTAAACTTTTAGAATACGAGATTTTTTTTCTCACGGCAAGCGATGATTTCTCGTTGCATAAATTCGCTCTGTGTTGTATATTATGTTCTTCATTGTTAGGGCGTATAGCTCAGTTGGTAGAGCTCCTGTCTTACACACAGGTGGTCATAGGTTCGAGTCCTTTTGCGCCCAAATTTACATAATGGCCAACGTAAGTTGTGCCAACTCCATTGCGGGAGTAGTTCAATTGGTTAGAGCACCGCCCTGTCACGGCGGAAGTTGCGGGTTCGAGCCCCGTCTCCCGCGAATTTTTCACTGTACAACCAAACACTTTGAACATTATTATAGAAATAAAAATTAGGGTCGAACAGCATGCCTGTTGCAAAGACAAAAATGAGAACCTTCCTTCATCATGCGTCCAGCTTTACCTGGATTGCAATTGGAGCGTTTTTAGCAGCTGTTTCTGTACAAATTTTTCTTCTTCCCAATCAACTAATTGACGGCGGCATCGTTGGTATCTCCCTAATTTTAGCGCGTCTTTTCGGTGAAGGATATCTTTCCTATTTCTTAGTCATTTTAACGATGCCTTTCCTCTTTTTGGCCTATCGTTATATTCGCAGCACTTTCGTTATTCACATGTTGGTAGCAGTGCTTCTTTTTGCAGGATTTCTAGCAATCTTACGCTTTGCACCGCCTTTTACAAGTGATCCTCTCGAAGTCATTGTTTTTGGTGGCGCTATTTTGGGAATCGGATGCGGACTCATCATCCGACACGGAGGATGCCTAGATGGTACTGAAATTTTAGCAATCATCATCAACAGAAAAAAGGGCTTCACGGTCGGTCAAGTCGTACTATTCATTAACGTTTTTGTATTTGCAGCTTATGGCTATCTATTTCAAGATTGGCACATAGCGCTCCGCTCTCTTATGATGTACATCGTAGCCTTCAAAATGATTGATATCGTCATTGTTGGACTCGATGAACTTAAATCCGTCATGATCATCTCCTCATCTCCTAAGACTCTTTCTGATGTCATTATGAACGAACTTGGCCTAGGTCTTACAATCATGCACGGCAAGGGGGGATTTTCAGGAACTGCAAAGGAAATCTTATTCATCATTGTTGAACGTCTTGATCTCGCAGAACTCAAAGAGATCGTCCTTCGCGAAGATCCAACAGCCTTTATGGCGGTTGAAAACCTCCACGAGGTTGTCTATGGCGATCACGCTTACCTTCCCCACAAGAAAAAGCTTCGCGGTAAAAGCCTTAAAAAATCAGAAACCTAGACGCGACATCCTAAAAAATAAATTTCCATAGATTATTTCCATGCGCAGATGCTAAGATCTCCGTGTTTTTAAATTATATCGAAGTAGACTCCAACTTTTGAGTTCACTTCGGTATTAAACGGGATCAAATTTATGGTTACCTCTATTCAAACGGGCGTAAAAGACTCACTCATTTCTTCTAACATTTTTTCTGCTGACCTTGATCATTCTAGCAAGCCCAACGAGCTTCCTCATGAGCAGAACTATGATTTGCCCGTTCCTGAACTTACCCATGCGCAAAAAGCAGAAAAAGCCTTTTTTGATCGAGCGCTAGAAAGCGGCGCACCAAATTATACGGCTGTCAGCATTGCTCTTGGGGCCAGCATGAGTGGCGGAACTCTTCCTCCCGGCTCTATCTCACGCAAGCAAGCCCGCTCTCATGCCAAGATAAACATCACATACGGTTTGAAAAAACTCAACCTTACGCCTAAAGGTTTAAGCAGTCAAATCGGACGTGGCGGACCTGTTGTTGAGAATTTTTTGAAAGGTGCGAACAAGAGAGCTGACTCCCATTTGTTTTATAGTATTGCTCAGCGCTTGGGAGTCCAGGTCGATCATCTTTTTCTGCCTCCGGAAGAATTCGCAATGCTCAAATTTGGAGCCCCTCAAGAGTGCATGGACTTCAAACTCTTTGAAACCAACTATAAAGTTAAAATTGCGGATGCTGCCCAAAAATTGGGATTAACGACAGAAGCGTTTCTAGAAAAACACAACTTGAAAATGCTGCACTCAACTGAAATCTTCGATGTACAGGAAGTGGCCATTGCACTCAAGACTAGCATGGATTCTTTGTGCAGTTTAAAAACGGCGTCCGCTTCTGAACCTGTCGCCACCCCACGTCCGCAACCTCCGCAATTACCCAAGCAAAGGCAGCTATCAACAACTACATCTTATGCGTATGCAAAGCATAATATCGCCTTCCGCCGTAAACAGCTCGGCCTCACAATGGAGCAATTGAGTAGAGAATGCGGCCATGCCGGCAATGCACTCGACCTTTTTCATCAGATGAAAAATCCCGATGGGCATCTTCTCTATAATATCGCCAGACGGTTAGGCACGACTGTCGATGCGATCCTCTATTGCACACAGCAAGAATTCCGCATTCTTTCCTTTTATGAACCTCTTGAGCCAATCAGTTTCGAACAGGCTTTTAAAAATATCGTCGCGAACATCGACGATTGCGCCAAAAAAATGGAAATGTCGGGAGCAGAAGAATTCATACAAAAGCATGGTTTGAAGATCGAGCAGGCTTTTAAAAAATCGATCAATCTTTGGGAGGTGCATAAAATTTCCGTTGAAACCGGGATCCCGATGGATAACCTTTTCTGCGAGACAAAAGGACAATTACAGCCCAATCCCAAACGGCCAACTGTCCGCATCGACTTTGAGTCAAAACTCCTAACGGACATCCAAATTGAAACCAACCGTCAATTAGCCGTTATCAGAGAAAACCTGACTAGGTACGCCGTTTTGAAAAACGACCCTAACTTTGAAAAATTGGCCGGCAAATTTCTCTATATCTCACAGGAAGCCGCTCTTAAGAAAATCCATGCCTTGCTGAAAGGGAAACTGACCACTCCTGATTTTAAAATGCTCTATACCCTTGCCTCTTTGCACGGAGTGTCTGTCGATACATACATCAATGTAATCCTCACAAAGACCTACGATTCAAAATTTCTTCTTTCACAAACACATGAGATCGGCTTGAAATTCAAAGAAAACGTAGAACATCTACTTAGGCTGCATAAGATGTCGATAGAAGATTTCTATCAAGCCACGGGACAAAGCATTGGACTGCTCAAACAACACCATGGTAATCTCTTTCTTTCTATCGGACGGGTTGTGAGCGAGTATTTCAAAGTTCCTCTGCAAGACCTCATCACTTTGAAGAAAAAACAACTGATGTCCCGGCATCCCCATCTAAAACCGAAGGTTGTTTCAGCTCCGGATGCGAAGATAACGTCCTTAAATAATGCCAAGACTTACAACAGCGAACAGCCTCCAAAAGACCATGTAAACAATAATGTTAAAAAGGTCTCTAATCCAACAACGCAACCCAAGATGGTCTATCCAGAGTTGACTCACAAGCAAAGTATGGAATTTGCCAAACGCAATGTGCTCGTGCATGCTGTTCTTGCCAATGACCTCAACTTCACTAAGCTCGCCAAAGCAATTGGCTACGAAGCTTCTCAAATCACCGATTTTCTTGAAGGACGGATGAAAAATCCCGAGCTTCGCTTTATTTTCAGCTTAGCAACCCATCCAGGCCATACGATTGACGCATACACCCAGGAAGGTCTATACGAGGAGTCCAAGCTTTCAAAATTTTCCCTTAAAAAGGCAAACCTCGCACAGGCGAGATTCCAAGAAAATCTGCGCCTTTTACAAAAAATCCATGGCATCTCGGATGAAGAGCTCCTCAGGATTCTCAAGCGTCCTGTAAGCCGTGGAATTCAAAGCCTCTACAAAGGCACTGTCGATATGAAGTCCGCTCAGTTAATTGCGCGCCATTTTGAGGTCCCTCTCCACGACCTTGCCACATTGAAGCACACCGAATTAACAGAGCGGCATCCTCACTTAGCACAGCGAACGATTCCCCCTGCACCTACTACTTTGACAAATCTTCAAGCACGCACTAATTGCCAAAACACGACGATCTCGCATTCTGTTCACTCAGGCGATCCCTTCTTTGCTAAAATTTGCAAGGAAACAGGTTATAGTCCCTTGCATATCCAGAACTTCGCAATAGGACAGTACGAAAATCCTAATCTGAACTTTCTCTACAGCCTATCAACGCCTCGAGGCCATATTATCGATGACTATTGCAATCCCAATGCACAAACTTGGGAAGTCAAACCATCGATATACAATGAGAATGAAAGACATCTTATTCCAGAAAAATTTAGGTTTAATACCTTTTTGCTGCAGCGCCTATACAACCTTTCCGAAGCCGACATGATGGAAATTACGCATTTCGAGGAAATGCACCACCGGCATGGCTATTCGCCCGTTTACAAAGGAAATGTGGATCTAAATACTGCTCGTGCCATTTCTAACCATTTTAAAGTGCGTATCCACGATCTCGCGACGCTTTCTCCAGAACTTCTTCTGGAGCGGTATCCCCACTTAGCTGAGAAAATTCCCATAAACGCAACGCCCCCGAAAAAAGCCTCTGCCGCACTATCAAAAGCTGTACAAACCCTGAACGCCAAATTACCGGGTATTGTACCTACGGCCATTTCTTTCGCAGCCAGCACGGCAGTGGTCCTGGCCCTGGAGTTGGCCTCCCATGAACTCGACACCCACGGGAAAAACCTGCTCAATCCAAATCTTCCCCGAGAATACCCACTCAACGCACTGACTCAGCTCGGCGTTTCGACAGGACAGCTCGCTTGCGATATCAGTCTTCTTCTCCTTCGTACTCTCGGGAAGGGAATCATAGAATCTGCAACAAGAACGCTTCAAACAGCAGCAAAAAATCCTCAGGCAGGCTTTTTCGAGTCTATGGCCGATACCATCATCGATGATGTTTATCTACCCTATGACCTTGTCGTTGGCGCCTCCAACGCCGGAGGTCCTGTGATCGAACACTCCAAGGAATGGCTGCAAGCGCTCTATGATCTAGCTGCATCTGCAGCTGAAAAGATTTATGAAGGGCTAAAGACCTTCTCCTTCATCAGTAACGCTGAAGCAAATGCACTTGCAACCCAAGCCCAAAAAGAAACGGTCAACATCGCTGGGACGTTTCTACCACTCACACCACAGGAAACAGAAATATTCAGACATGCTCTCAGCGAGGCATTAACGGACCCCCTCATCCGACTCGAACATGAAAGCATGGAACCAGAAACAGTGGAGCCCGAGCAAAGCTATCTCATCCATCCGGAGGCAGATATGCTCGACTATGCATTGGCCATTTTAACAGGCGTCGCAACGG
>DAHVFY010000078.1:0-4368 GCA_027316765.1 Parachlamydiales bacterium
AGCAAAACCAGAAACACGACCTGATTACAGGTCAGGACAACGCCCTCCTCAAACAGGATACCAGCAACGTCCCCAGCAAGGCGGCTACCAGCAACGCCCCCACCAAAATGGCTATCAAGGACAACGTCCACAAGAAGGTGGCTATCAACAACGACCTCAGCAAGGCGGCTATCAGCAACGACCTCAGCAAGGCGGCTATCAACAACGACCTCAGCAAGGTGGCTATCAAGGACAGCGTCCACCATCCCAATATGGCGCAGGTCCCCACCCCGGAGCGCGCCCCCCCTATCGTCCGAGCACACCTGGAACGGGAGGATATGGAAATAGGCCGGGAGAGCGCCCTCAAGCATATCGTCCTCAACAACGACCTTACCCCCCAAAAACACCCGCTCCACCTGCGGCAGTCCCCCCAAAACATATAGAAAAACCTCCAACAAAATCTCACGAAGGCGCGGGCGATGCTAGTCGAAAATCACCCGGATTTAAGGAATATCGAGATCTAAAACCTCAAAAAAAATCCGATCAACGCTCCTTTGATGTGCGCGACAGACAAGGACTACGTGTTTCTGATGACGAAGGTTGGAGAAAAAAAAGACCGGCTAATAAAGCCCGTTTTGCTCCTCAACAAGAAGAGATAATCCGTCCAAAGAATTTAACTGTACGGCTACCAATTTCAATTAAAGATTTAGCTTCTGAAATGAAATTAAAAGCCTCTCAGCTAATCTCCAAACTTTTCATGCAAGGTGTTGTAGTAACACTCAACGATCTTCTTGATGATGAAACAACAATTCAGCTTCTTGGGCATGAGTTTGATTGCGAAATTAAAATCGACACTAGCGAAGAAGAGCGTTTACGCATCACAGAAAAAACAATTAAAGAAGAAGTGCTCGAGACTCCGAAAGAGCTGCTGGTTTTCCGTCCACCCGTCATCACTTTCATGGGGCACGTGGATCATGGTAAAACAAGCCTTATCGATGCTATTCGCAAGACTAATGTCGCCTCAGGCGAAGCGGGAGCGATCACACAACATATAGGCGCATTCCGATGTCACACTGCTGTTGGCGATATTTGCGTCCTCGATACTCCAGGTCACGAAGCTTTTTCTGCAATGAGAGCACGCGGAGCTGACGTTACAGATATCGTTGTTCTCGTCGTTGCCGGTGATGAAGGGTTGCGAACACAAACACTTGAAGCGATTGAGCAAGCAAGATCTGCAAATGTACCTATTGTCGTTGCGATGAATAAATCAGACAAGCCTAATTTCAATGCTGAAAACGTGTATAGACAACTTGCAGACAACAACCTTCTTCCGGAGACTTGGGGAGGAACTACCATTACCGTTAACTGCTCTGCGGTTACCGGAGAAGGTATTAAAGAACTTCTTGAAATGTTAGCCCTTCAAGCTGAGATCCTCGAGCTCAAAGCCAACCCAAACACAAGAGCACGCGGTACAGTTATTGAGTCAGAAATGCACAAAGGTCTTGGCAGTGTCGCTACAGTGCTTGTTCAAACAGGAACTCTTCGATTGGGAGATTCCGTCGTCTTTGCACAGCATTGGGCGCGCATTAAAACGATGCATGATGAACACGGTAAAGAGCTGACAGACGCAGGTCCGTCTACGCCTGTAAAAATTACAGGACTTTCAGGACTTCCAGCAGCTGGCAGTGAGTTCATCGCTGTTAAAACAGAGCGGGAAGCTAGAGTTCTTTCTCGCGATCGAACTCTTGGGCACCAGCAGCAAAGACAATTGCAAGTTAAACGCACTGGATTGGAAAACCTCCTTCAGCAGACAGCTGATGCCGCTGTCAAGAAAACGCTCAATTTAATCCTTAAAGCGGACGTTCAAGGATCTTTGGAAGCGTTGAAAAATTCGCTTCTTAAGATTACAACAAATAAAGTCGAACTCAATATCATTTCTGCAGAAGTTGGCGAAATTTCTGAGTCAGATGTTCAAAGAGCTGCTGCTTCAAAAGCAACGATCATCGGTTTTCATACACAAGTAGAAAATCACGCCGACTCGTTAATCAAACAGTTGAAAGTTGTCGTAAAGCTTCACGACATTATTTACCACGCGATCGATGATGTTCGTGCTATCATGAAATCACTTTTAGATAAGATTCCTCAAGAATCTGATACAGGATCTGCTCTTGTAAAAACGATCTTTAAATCCTCTCAGCTTGGAGTGATAGCAGGCTGCCAAGTAATCGATGGCACCATCAAGAGAAATCATTTGGTTAGAATCTTGCGCGATAAAGAGATTGTATGGAAAGGAGCAATTGCCTCACTTAAACGTCTTAAGGAAGATGTGCGCGAGGTCAGCAAAGGCTATGAATGCGGTATTCTCTTACAAAACTATAACGATGTAAAAGAAAACGACATCATTCAGGCATACGAAATTACTTACTTAGAACAAGATTTATAATGGCAAAAAGAAGAACGGACCGGTTAAATTCCTTACTTAAGGAAGTCATTTCCGAAGTGATCACGCGCGATGTACGCAATCCTCACGTGAAAACCCTCATCACGGTCACTCGTGTGGATATTTCTAGCGATTTGCACTATGCTAAAGTGTACATTAGCGTGATTGGTACACAAGAAGAAAAAGATGAGACTCTAAAAGCATTACAGTCAGCTGCCGGATTTATCGCCGTTCATGCATCCAAAAAAGTAGTCATGCGTTACTTTCCAGAACTCACTTTTAAACTTGATAACTCTGTCGAGCAACATATGCGTATTGATTCACTTTTAGAGAAAATTCATAATGAAGAGCGATCTAGATCTCAGTAAATTGTCTATTATCTCGAGAGCAACTGAGATTCTTCCTTCTAAGGAACATCTCTTGCTTCTTGATAAACCAATTGGAAAGACCTCGTTTCATTTGGTCGCAGCACTTAGGAAAGCAAGTCATATTCGAAAGATTGGACATGCAGGCACATTAGATCCTTTTGCAACCGGTGTTATGGTCCTTCTCGTGGGCCAATCCTATACACGGTTATCTCCTCTCTTCCTAAATCAAGATAAAGAATACCTTGCAACTGTTCGTTTAGGAATTTCAACGGATACCTTTGATCGTGATGGGAAAATTCTCCAAGAAAATGCATGCGTCCCCTCTTTAAGCGAAATCCAACAAGCTCTCCAACAATTTCAAGGGACGATTTTACAGCTCCCGCCCATGTTTTCCGCAAAAAAACAGGGGGGTCAAAAGCTTTATGAGCTAGCACGTAAAGGTATTGAAGTAGAAAGACAAAAGGTAGAAATTACCCTATCAACTACATTACTTGTCTATGAGTATCCCCATTTAGAACTAAAAATTAGCTGCAGTAAAGGAACGTACATACGCTCAATTGCTGACGACCTAGGAAAAACCCTAGGGACAGGGGCACATTTATCTGCACTTACAAGAACACGCAGCGGCCCCTTCCACCTAGCAGATTGTTTATCACTGGAAAAAGCATGCGCATTGCATACAACCTAGATACGATTCCATCTCTTCCTTTACCTTGCGGTCTTACAATCGGAAGTTTTGATGGAATGCATCTAGGACACCAGTTCTTGTTGAGCACACTTCGCGCACACATTGGCCCCAAAGGGACACTTGCCCTTCTCACCTTTTCTAATCATCCAGCAGACGTCATTCCTGGAAGAAAAAAAACACCTCTTTTATGTTCTCAAGAATATAAATTGCAGCTCTTGGAAAGAGCTGGTGTCGATCTTGCTATTATCCTAGAGTTTACTCACTCCTTTGCCGAAAAATCTTACGACACCTTTTTAAAAGAAATTTTTACTTCTCTTCCCTTCTCTTACCTTGTTTTAGGAGAGGGTGCCGCATTTGGTAAAAATCGCCAAGGCGATGAACAGCATATAAAAAATCTAGGTGGAAAACTAAACTTCAATGCTATTTACCTTAATAAAAAAAAGATTAATAACGAAAATTGCTCATCTGGACTCATTCGTCAATATCTCCAAGAAGGAGATCTTCGCCACGTCACTTCCTTACTTGGCCGCCCCTATGCGCTTTATGGAAAAATAAAAAATCACGTACTGAACACAGAGGGGCTGTGCCTCCCTCCTTTAGGAACCTACCCAATCATAATTAGAACCCACTCCCGTGAAATTTCAGGGTATGCGCACATCCAGGAAAACGTCACAATTGAGTGTAAAGAAAATCTTTCAGAGTGCACAATAGAGATAATCTTCTTATAATCATCGGGTATGGCAAATCTTTCTTGTGGAATTGTAGGACTTCCCAATGTAGGCAAGTCAACTCTTTTTAATGCTCTAACGCGTAAAGCCGCGGCTGCAGCAAATTACCCTTTTTGCACCATCGATCCCAATGTTGGAATTGTTGAAGTACATGATTCACGTCTT
>DAHVFY010000078.1:4378-6968 GCA_027316765.1 Parachlamydiales bacterium
CGCACAGCAAAAAAATTATTCCAGCTACTATCACCTTCGTTGATATCGCAGGCCTTGTTGCAGGAGCCTCTCAGGGAGAAGGCCTTGGCAACCAATTTCTTTCTAATATCCGAGAAACTGATGCCATCGTTCATGTTGTGCGCTGTTTTGAAAACGATGATGTGATTCACGTAGCAGGAAAAGTCGACCCAATCGCCGATATTGAAGTCATCAATTTAGAACTGATTCTCGCAGACATGCAAATGGCAGAAAACATCTACAAACGCCAAGAAAAACAAGCAAAAGGCAAAAAAGAGTTACTCCCTCTTCTAGAAACTCTGAAAAAAGCACTTACGCATCTAAACGAGAACAAACCTCTACGCTCCTTGCAGCTGACACCAGAGGAAAGAAGTTACATTGCTGCTTACCCCTTCCTTACGGATAAAAAAGTCGTCTACGCGTGCAACGTCTCAGAAGAATCTCTTCCCTCAATGGAAAACGAATATGTAGCTAAAGTACGCGCTTATGCAGAAAAAGAAGGAAATCAAGTTATCCCGATTTGTGCTCGCCTTGAAGAAGAAGTCGCTCAACTTAGCGAAGAAGAAGCTCTTGAATTCTTAAAAACATTAGGTTTACAAGAAACCGGCCTTAATAGACTCATTAAAACTGCCTTTGATACCCTTGGCCTCATCACCTATATCACAACAGGAGAAATTGAAACACGTGCCTGGACGATTACAAAAGGGACGAATGCACAAGAAGCTGCCGGAAAAATTCACACCGATTTACAGAAGGGCTTCATCCGTGCAGAGGTCGTTTCCTTCAACGACATGGTCACTTATAAAGGCAGAGTCGGCGCTAAAGAAGCCGGGAAAGCGCGTGCTGAAGGCAAAGAATATATCGTCCAAGATGGTGACGTGATCCTCTTTTTCCATAATTAATAGAACAACAATCTAAATTTCGAGTTAAATTTATAAAATGAAACAAGAGCTATTTGTTACGTGCCCTCGTGGCCTAGAAGACCTCCTTCATAAAGAACTTTGCGAGCTTGGACTGCATCCTCGTAAGGGAGTTTCTGGAGTTTATCTTCCGCGCACAATGCATGCTGTATATCTTGTTAACTACTGCTCACGTATTGCTACGCGCGTTCTTTGGCCCATACTTAATTTTCGTTGTCCTCATAAAGAAGCGCTGTATAGAGGTGCCCGTGAAATTGATTGGACAGAATTGCTCAACCTCGAAAAAACATTTTCAATAGATGCTAACGTAGTCCATCCAACTCTTAATAACAGCTTATTTGCATCTTTAGTTGTTAAAGATGCCATCTGCGATACCTTGCGAGAGAAATTTGGGGAAAGATCTTCAATTAACACCAAAAATCCAGACGTACAACTCAATCTTTATATCTTTAACGGTTTTGCAACCATCAGCCTCGACACATCAGGAGCTCCTCTCTATAAGCGCGGCTGGAGAGAGCAGACAGGTGAAGCTCCAATACAAGAGTCTCTTGCTGCGACAGTCCTTGCTCTTTCAGAATATACTGTAGAAGAGTCTCTTTGTGATCCTTTCTGCGGATCTGGAACAATGCTTGTTGAAGCCGCTATGATCGCAACTCAGACACCTCCTGGCTTCTTTCGAGAGCGATGGGGGTTCTCACACCACCCCAGTTTTTCACAGACTGACTGGGAAGCTGTCAAGCAAATAGCCAATGCGAAGCGGATTCCACTCGCTGAAGGTAAACTTTTTGGCGCTGATAAAGATCCGGAAGCAATCGCAATGTGTAAAATGCACTTAGCTAAACTCGGTTGCGCAGATGTTGTCGATCTGCAGCGCCGCGGCATTAATTCTTATGCTCCTTTCCCGACACCTAGCCTTATTGTAACAAACCCTCCTTACGGAAAGCGACTTCACACGTCGATGGAGTATTTCCGCGCTCTCGGAGAACTCGCTAAAAAAACGCGTACGTGCTTGCTTGCTCCCGATAGCTCTTTCATCAAAGCAACCGAGCGTTGCATTCAAAAATCCTTTCCTCTTGTAAGCGGCGGCCTTAAACTCTCGCTCTTCCAGATCTAATCTTGAAAAGAAAAGAGAAAAAATGGAGAGTTAGGATAAAAGGAGTTTCATCCATGCTTTACCGTCTTCTCATTACTTTACTTGGGTTATCTGTTTCCATACTACAAGCAGATGTCACTCCACCCATCAGCACACAAGAAGTGGCAAAGGTAAATCCCTACCACACACCTTTAAATAATCTCTCTTCATTTGCAGTTTTGCCCATATCAGATTCCACCCCACTTCAGGCGCAATTTCAAAATAAGATCCATCAACTTTTAAAAAATGAACTCGGCAAAATTGGAGAGATCCATGAGTTAAATATCAATAATTCTGCAGGATTTGCGCTCTCTCTAATTTTTCTTGCCATCAACATCCAAAATATTACGATTCTAGGAGAAGAAACTCCCTCGTTGACCAAAGTCTCTCTTTCCATTGAAACAATGACAACCATTAAACAATCCAATACAGAATGTTTATCACGAATTTGGGAAAGAAGTGTTTTTACAGAAGACGCATCTGATAAAAATATCATTGCGGCAGTTCAGAAACTTGCGCA
>DAHVFY010000079.1 GCA_027316765.1 Parachlamydiales bacterium
ATTAACTTCAATAAAAAAATCAAAACTCATTCCACATGTGTAGCGCTATAGGGAAAATAGGTCACAATTCGGGGTACTAACATCTTATGAGTTTTATTTTTGGATTCGAGGTCACTCAACAACTATCTTTAAGACGTAAAGCGGTTGTAATGAGCTCTGATAGGGAAAGTGTTTCGTTTGAGCTGTTAAGAGCACTCTTAACGGCTTTTTGTGCAATTAACGGGTTGTAGCCGAGATGAATGAGCGCTTGGATTGCATCAGAGGCATGATTGGATGGTTCTGAAGTGGCATCTGCAGCTTTTTGTTGTGATTTAAACTTGCCCCGCAATTCAACGATGAGTCGTTCTGCTGTTTTTTTCCCAATACCCGGAATTTTGCTAAGAAGAGATAGATTTGCAGTAGCAATTGCTGTTTGTAGATCATTTGCATCCATATGTCCTACAAGTGCCAAGGACGTTTTAGGGCCAATTCCTGAAATTTCGTTCATTTTTTCAAAAAGATCGCGATCATGCTGCGTGAGAAAACCGTAGAGTTTATGCGAGTCTTCTCGGATAATCGTTGATATGTAAAAAATTATTTGAGATCCAGCGTTCGGAAGTCTGCTATAAACGCTTAATGGGATGCAAAGAGCATACCCCAATCCTTGTACATCAATGACAGCTTTGCTAGGGGATGATTCTATGAGATTTCCTCGGATATATTCTAACATATGACCTTCTTTAGAGTGTGGGCATGGCAAAGGGCAATGGCAAGAGCGTCAGCTGCGTCTTCCGGCTCTGGTGGCTTTTGCAAATTAAGGAGAAGTTGAACCATTTTTTGTACTTGCTGTTTGCTTGCGGCTCCATTACCGACAACGGCAAGTTTTGCTTTTTTCGGAGTGTATTCAAAGACGGGAATTTTTTTCTGTGTTGCAGCAAGAAGTGCAACTCCTCGAGCCATCCCAAGTTTGAGTGCACTTTGAGGGTTTCTATAAACAAATTGCGTTTCAACTGCAACGGCAGTTGGTGCGTATTGCTTAAGAAGATATTCGATCCCATTGAAAATGAATAGATAGCGCTCGTTAATTGGAAGTTTAGGCGAGGGGCGGATGCAACCAAAGTCGAGGACGTGTTTTTGTCCTTTGATGATTCCGTATCCTGTGATGCATGTGCCGGGATCAATTCCTAAAATTATTTCTTCGTCTTCCATAAGTTTTGCAATTCCCCCATACTATAAAATAAGCGATTGTGATATTTTTACGAGTATTATTTTTGATCGTAGGATTATGAAAGAGTTGCCGTCTCCTCAAAATATTATTGTCAGGATGCCTAATTGGATTGGAGATTTTGTTATGGCAATCCCGGTATTAATTGATTTGAGAAATTCATTTAAGGACGCACGGATTACGGCGATGTGTCGAGCTCCACTGGGGGAGCTTCTCAAAGAAGATTCTGTTGTAGATGAAATTTTTTCTTTCACAAAGGCAAGCGGCTTTGCGAGGCGAGTCGGTCCAAGGAATGTGATCGAGAAATTGCGCGAGGGACAGTACGACTTGGGCGTGCTTTTAACGAATTCTTTTTCATCGGCCTGGCTTTTCTGGCAGGGAAGGGTAAAAAATAGACTCGGATTTCAGGGGCATTGGCGTCGTATGTTGTTAACGCGTTCCATGCCTTTTCCTCAGAATGTTAAAGAACAGCACCTTGTTACAACGTATAAAATGCTTTTGGCTTTTCTTGGTATTCCTGTTTCTGCAACATCTCCTCGTCTTATTTTAACCGAAGAAGAACGGCTCGAAGCAAGGAAGTTATTAGAAAATTATGGCGTGCCTAAACATCATGTGATTGTAGGGATTAATCCAGGAGCTACATACGGCTCTGCAAAGTGTTGGCTTCCAGAGCGGTTTCGAGAAGTGACAGAGCGACTTCTTGGGCATGAAGATATTTCTATTATTTACTTTGGAGATCCGGGCTCAGCGCTGCTTGTCAAAGAGATTTGTCGGGGATTTTCTTCACGAGTTGTGAATTTGGCGGGGATGACTTCATTGAGAGAGCTTGCATGTTTAATCTCTGTGTGCGATGCGCTTTTGACAAATGATAGTGGTCCGATGCATATTGCAGACGCGCTTGAGATACCACTTGTCGCATTATTTGGCTCTACCAACGAAGTGGTCACAGGTCCTTACTCTTCGCAAAATGTCATCCATAAACATGTCTCATGTTCTCCTTGCCATCGCAGGGTATGTCCGATTGATTTTCGTTGCATGAAGGAAATTCAGGCGGAAGAGGTTTATCAAGAGCTTTGTAGAATTCTTAAAACCAAATCTTCTAAGTTAAAGTTATGTTAAAAAAATTGTGGCGTAAATGGGGTCCAAATCCTCTTGATCTGCGCTTAAAGCGCGCTGCAAAGAAGAAGGTTAAGAGTGTTTTGATTACATGGAATCGTGGGATGGGGGATGTCCCTCTTGGGATGTACGCGCTTATTTTTAGGATTCGCCAATTTATTGCTGATATTAAAATTGCATTTCTTGTGAGAGGCGGTCTTAAACATGCATTTTCTCTGCTTGAGGGCGTCGAAGTGCATGCAGCGGAACATTGGAAAAGAGGGGGCGCTTTTGATCTTGAATCAACTCTTGAAGAAATTGGCATTGATCCTCGTTCCTTTGATATGATTCTTGAGAATCCTGATCCAACACAATGGCTTAAATGGCAGCTTGGAACTCTTGTTCCCAAGCTTCGCTTTGATCCTCTTTACGATGCGCTTGCAGATCAATTTGGACTTGAAGCAAGGAACTATATTGCTCTACACGTCCATACGGAAACACAGTATGGATATGAAAAGAACTGGCAAGTAGCGCGTTGGAAAGAGCTGTGTGAAAGACTGATTCGAGAAAAAGGAGCGACAATTCTGCTTTTTGGATTGACTCCCACATCTGACTTTGCAATGGAAAGAGTGATCGATCTTCGGGGAAAAACGACGCTTTTTGAAATGTTATCACTTGTTAAAAATCGCTGTACGCATCTTGTTGCACCTGATTCAGGAGTGCTTTCTATTATCTACTATTTAGATGTTGCATTTCCTTTGCGTATCGTTTCCTTATGGGCAGATCCACGACAAGGCGTGCTGAAGCAAAACGTCACTTCTCCAAATCCGGACTTGCAGCACGTTCCTCTTATTGGAAAAGAGGAGAAAGTTGAGAACATTACAGTTGAGCAGGTTCTAGAAGCGTTAGCTCTTGAAGTGGTAGATCCGCTTCTTAAACGTCAAAGAGAAGCTCTTCTTCAGATGAAGCAGTCTTGCTTTGCATGTACACCTTTGAAAGAATGGGACGTGCCATCTAGTAGTCAGCGTGGATCTCAGCTAATTCAACAGGGGAAAATGGGGTGTCTTGTCCTCGCAGGAGGACAGGGTTCTAGATTTGGAACGCATCTTCCTAAAGGACTTGTGCCGGTCACTGCTGTGAAGGGAAAAACATTGTTTCAACTGCTTTGCGAAAAAACAAAAGCTGCGTCGATTCAAGCAGGCTGTCCACTGTCACTTGCAATCATGACGTCACCTTTGAATCACGAGCTTACGTGTGATTATCTCGAGTCGAATGAACGATTCGGCTTGAGTCCTGAACAAGTGTCTTGTTTCATGCAAGAGACACTTCCTTTTTTGGACGACAAGGGACACTGGTTGTGGGACGCTTCAGGAAAAATTGCGAGAGGTCCCAATGGAAATGGTTATGCTCTTTCTCGTTTTTATCAGTCAGGAATTTGGCAGAAGTGGAAGGAAGCGGGGATTGAATATGTGAACGTCGTGCTGATTGATAATCCTCTTGCAGATCCTTTCGACCCATTTCTTGTTGCAGCGCATGCAGAATCACAGGTTGATGTCACTTTGAAGTGTGTGCCGCGCGAACATGCAGCAGAAAAAGTGGGCGTTGTCGGTTTGCGGGAGGGCAAGGTAAAAGTCGTGGAGTATTTAGATCTTCCTCAAGAGGAAAAGGCGCTCTCGCATTGGCATGTTGCTAATATTAGCCTTTTTTGTTTTAGCATGGATTTTATTGCAAAAGTGGCAGAGGCTTCATTGCCGTGGCATCTTGTGCGTAAAGGAGGGCTTTGGAAGTTTGAGACATTTATTTTTGATCTACTTGACTACACAGATCGAACGAAAGTGCTTCTTTACCCTCGTGAAGAGACCTATGCGCCTTTGAAAAATGCGATGGGTGAGGCGAGTTTGGAGACGGTACGCTTAGCTCTTCTCGGAGCAGACAGGCGGGCGTATGCACATGTGTCGGGGCTTCCAGCTCCAGAAGCACCATTTGAACTTGATCCTGTTTTCCACTACCCCACTCATGAACTCTTTGAAACTTGGAAGGGAAAAGAACTTCCTAATATATATTGAAAATTTGTTAGAGTAATTTTTTTAAGGTTGTGTCATGAAAATTGGGTATTTGGGAGCTGGCACTTGGGGCTTTTGTTTAGCTTCATTGTTGGCGGCAAAAGGTAATGATGTCGTTCTTTGGACGGCAAATTCTGAATTTGCAAAGCTTTTACAGAAGAAAAGAGAGCACCCGAAACTGCCACGCTATAAAGCAGACGAAAGAGTGACTTTCACAAGCGATTTGCGTGAAGCAATCGAGGGCGCAGAATTTCTTATCGAGTCGGTAACTTCTAAAGGAATACGTCCTGTATTTGAGCAGGTTCTCTCTTTTGGAGGGGTTAACTGTCCCGTTGTGATCACTTCAAAAGGGATCGAACAAAATAGCGGACTTCTTCTTCCTGAGGTTGTATTACAAGTGCTTGGTGAGGGGTGCCGTAATCAAATTGGATGTATTAGTGGTCCAAGTCATGCAGAAGAAGTCATTCACAAACTTCCTACCTCGATCGTTGGATCTGCGTATGATAATGAAACGATGATGAAGATTTGCGAAGTATTTAATACGCCATGTTTCCGTGTTTATCCAAATGCCGATCTAAATGGTGTTGCTTTTGGCGGAGCAATGAAAAACATTATTGCTATTGCTTGTGGGATATCAGACGGCCTTGGATTTGGAGATAATACCAAGGCAGCTCTCATGACACGAGGATTACATGAGATTCGTAAATTATCTGTAACGAAGGGATGTCGCCCTGAAACGCTCAATGGTCTTTCCGGTATGGGAGACTTGTGCGTCACGTGTTTATCTAAACTCAGCCGTAACTATACATTTGGCAGACTTATTGCTGAAGGACTCGATCCTCAAGCTGCGCAAGAAAAAATTGGGATGGTCGTTGAAGGTGCTTATACGTGCGTTTCTGCCCTTCAGCTTGGCCAAAAGGCAGGGATTCCTGTACCGATTACAGAAGCAATCTGCGCCATTTTGTATGAAGGATTAAATCCGCGTGATGCTGTAAAAGCACTTTTGCAACGCGCTATTAAGGAAGAACATTTGTGAAGGTGATCACCGTAGACGAAATGCGACGAATTGAGGAGCTGAGTTATAAGGAAGGCGCGCGTCCTTTGGATTACATGCTTCAAGCGGGAAAAGGGGTCGCAACGGTTGCCGAACATTTTATTCTTTTGCATGGCCTAGAAAAAAGAGTGACCTTGCTTGTTGGTAAAGGCAATAATGGCGGCGATGCATGTGCAGCAGGAAGCATTCTTCTTGAGAGAGGATATGATGTGACAGCAATCACGCTCTATTCGATGGAAGAGTCGACACCTTTATGTCAGGAGATGTTGCATCATTTCCAAAATAAGGGCGGGAAAATAATTTCTTTTCCTACGATCTTTCCAAGAGATGGGATTATTCTCGATGGGATTGTTGGAACAGGATTTCATGGAAAGGCAGAAGGGGTGATGTTAGAAGCAATTCGCGCAGCGCATGCTGCTCAACTGCCGATTCTTGCCATCGATATTCCTTCCGGTGTTAATGGAAATACAGGACGTGTTGAAAGCGAGGCAATCGTAGCCCAACAGACAGTTTATTTAGGTTTACCGAAACTGGGTTTTTTCCTAGATAAAGGCTGGGATCATGTTGGAGAATTGAAGGGCGTTGATTTTGGAATTCCCCATAAATTTTTAGATGATGCCAAAGCTGAAGTGGAACTTTTTCATCCCGATGATAGAGCTTCCTTGCTTCCACCCATCCAACGTACTCGACATAAGTATGAACGTGGCTATCTTCTTGGAGTGGCAGGTTCTGATAGTATGCCCGGTGCCGCTCTTCTTTCTTCTTTAGCTTCTTTACGTGCCGGTGCTGGCATGGTGCGTTTATTTCATCTGTGTAACGAAATTCAAGCTCCCTACGAGGTGATTCATGAGTATGCAGATGGAGAGAGAATCCTTGTAGAAAGCGCACGTGCGCGCGCTCTTTTTATCGGGCCCGGACTTGGACGTACAAAAGAGGCGGGACGCCTGATGAAATTTGTCTTTAAACACAGCCCCCTTCCATGTGTCGTTGATGCTGATGCTCTTTATTTTTTGGCGCAGCATCCTTCAGTTAAGATACGCAGCGCCGCGATTTTGACACCCCATCGTGGAGAGATGCAACAGCTACTCAAAGGAAATTCTCCCACGCTTGCGAATTGCCAAGCTTTCGTAGAGAAACGTCAGATGACAGTTGTCCTTAAGGGAGCTCCAACGATGATTTTTCATCCCGGCAAGACGCCTTTGATAATTGCACGAGGTGATCCCGGTATGGCAACAGCCGGCGCGGGCGATGTGTTAACAGGAATGATCGGAGCTCTCCTTGCGCAGGGATTCACTCCCTACAAAGCCGCAGCTTCCGGTGTTTTTCTTCATGCCCTTGCAGGCGAGTCTGCCGCCCTTTCACATACCTCTCACTCTATGATCGCCTCTGATATTATTGCGCATTTTTCAGATGCATTTGCTCTTCTAGTTTGACCGCTCAACAAAATCTAGACAAATCTACACAATCGCATAGATAAATCAGACACGTCAATAGAGCAGTCGTATTGAC
>DAHVFY010000007.1:0-3463 GCA_027316765.1 Parachlamydiales bacterium
GTTGAACTCGTCATTCAACTTGTAGCTGTTTGTTAAAAAAGTGGGTTGCTGCAAATAGGTCACAATTCGGGGTATAACGCTATTGAAAATATTCATGGAGAGTTGTCTAATTCCGATCCACTAGCCCAGATATGCAAACAATCACAACCGAAAGGTGTTAAATTGAAGTATTGGTTTGGTGTTGGGCAAATCGTTATTGGTATTTTGGCAATTCCTTTTAGCGGAGGAGCAAGTTCTGCTCTTATTTTATCTGGAACAGCTACCGTTGTAGATGCAGCGTCTGATGCATTAAATAATCAAGAAAATTGGGATAGGGAATTAAACGAAAGACAAAAAATTGATCCCGACATTCAAAATAATTCATTTTTGCAACCTTTCAGCCGGTTAGCTCAAAAACCGCAATTTGTCTAAGATCTTGATTAACCATGCAATTCTTGAAGGGAAAGAGAAGGATTTACTGTAAGATTTCATATCTCTAGGTGTCATTTTTATTTACACTCCTCTTGAAAGGCTCCCAAAAAATTTCGAAAGTTAGCGAAACTTAATATCTTGGTGAAGTTTTCAATTCATTTTTTAAGTGGAAGCGGTATCGTTTCTCGAACCATTTTTCTAACGTTCAGTACCCTCTCGATTAAAGTAGAGGTTTACAATAAACCAAAAAGTATTTTAGGATTCGATACAAGCTTTCTTACATTTGGGGCTATCGATGAAACATGTGCTATTGACATCTTGCTTGCTTCTGACAAGTCTTTCACTTGCTAAAGACTCAAATGACGACTACCTCTTCCAGATGGAAGAATCCTCCGGTGACGAGGATACTTATACCATCAATTTTAACAATATTTCAATAGTTGAATATCTGCGTTTTGTAAGCCGCGTTGCTAACATCAATTTTGTATTCGATGAAACAGAATTGCAATTTAACGTGACCATTGTATCTGAAGAACCTGTCACGACAAAAAATATCATGTCAGCTCTTATTCAAGTACTAAGAGTCAACAACTTCATCGTTTTAGAGCAAGAAGGCAATTTGGTCATCACAAAAAACACAATGGTTCATCAAATTCCCACAGTTGTCTCAGCGGATATCCCCCATTCTAAAATCGGCAATGCTCCAATGGTAACTCGCGTTTTTCGCATTCGCAATGCGAATTTAAATTCCCTTGTAACAGTCATTAAACCGATGATGTCTTCCACGGCACTTATCGAAGTGGCCAATGAAACACGACAACTCATTGTGAGTGATATTACAACAAATGTAGAGAAGATCGGTGCTCTTCTTGCAAGCCTTGATGCGCCCCATTCTCCTCTTGATATCGAAAGTTACAATGCAAAGCACATCCCTCTTGATGAAATGATCGAGATGACGACAAAAATTCTAAGTCCCTTTTCTGAAGGAAACCCTCTTATATTTGTTCCTCAGCCAGAAACAAGTACAATTTTTATGGTTTCCACGCCCTACCTCCTAGAAAGAGCACTTACTGTATTTGCAGACCTCGATGTACCAAATAAACCCCTTCCAGTTAATGCGACGTTTTACCTTTATAAAATTCTTTATCGTCCGGCAGAAGAATTACAAGATACATTGTCAGAGATTGCAAGTGAATTCAATCGAGCTCCAAGTCCTCCGATTCAACTCATCACAACTCTAAAAAATTCCAAGTGGATACGTGAATCCAATTCTCTTCTCTTTTTTGGCGACGAAGCAACGCTTTCAAAAATAAAAGAAATTCTGACAAATCTTGACAGCCAATACCATGCAAACCTTCAATACTCATTCTTCATCTATAAAATCCAACATGCAAATGAAGAAGAACTCTTGCAAGCACTCGAAGGAATCTCTGAAAAATTAAAAAATTCAGAATTCCCTGATGACGAGGTCATCACAACTATTGATAGCATCAAGTGGATCAAAGAGACAAACTCTCTTGTCTTTACTGGAACTCCCCACGGAATCACCGAAGTTACAGAACTACTAAAATCTCTTGACCAAGTTCCCACAAGACCTGGCAAAACCGGCTATTCCTTCTACATCTATAAGCTGCAAAATACTCAAGGGGATGTCGCTCTCGATAACATCCACAAAATGGCAGAGAATCTCGCAGCTTCCGGGCTCCCTAATACAGCTCTTATTCAAACACTCGATAACATTACATGGGTCAAGGAAACAAATTCTCTTCTAATTACAGGGCCTAATACTGCTGTTGAAGAAGCGAAAACAATCATTTCTCACTTCGATGTTTCTTCAACCAAAGCGCTCTTTGCCGGTAAAACTTCCTTTTTTGCTTATAAACCTGTCTTCCGCACGGCAAAAGAAATCCAATCAGACCTCACGACTATGGCAGAAGATCTAAAAGTATCAGGACTCATTGATCCAAATCTTTATTTAACAATCACCACAATGCGCTATGTAGAGTCCAATAATACACTCCTCTTTACAGGCCCAGAAGATGTCCTCGATCAACTTAAAAGCTTACTGACGACAATTGATGGATCTCAAGGGCAGATCAAAAAAATTGGCGAATTGACATTCATGATCTATAAGCCAAAATATATCCCGACAAGCCAGCTCATGACCTCTTTGCAAAATCTTGCTTCCGACCTCGCAAAAACACCTAATGCTGATAAAGATCTTCTAAAAACTCTTGAGACAATGCGTTTTGTTAAAGAAACAAATTCCATCCTTTTTACAGGCACAAGCGAAACTCTTGCTAAAGTAGAGGGCTTAATACAAAAATTTGATTCCTCCGCCTTTGCAAAAGGCACTCCCGGCCCCTCAGCTTTCGTCATCTATAAGCCCAAATACCAAACAGGCCCCGAACTCATTGCAATCCTCTGTGACTTCGAGCAAAATCTCGCAGCATCAGGGGCCTCCGACGCTAACCTCTTTACTACAATTAATAATGTCAAATGGATCGACAAGACCTCTTCTCTTTTAATTTCCGGTGAAGCAGATACAGTTAAAAAAGTGGAAGCTCTTTTAGAAAAATTTGATCAACCGTCTAAAGAAGGGCTAGCAACGGCCATTGAATCGATCGAAAATACGAGCTTCCTTGTTTACAAATTGCAATATCAACCCGGTAGCGCCATTCAAACTGCATTAAAACAAGTTGGTGCAGATCTGGGCAAGACAACAACACCAACCAACCAAGCTTTATTAAACGCGATCAATTCTCTTCAATGGATTCAAGTGACAAATTCCCTTCTGGCAACAGGCGACCAAGGGATTTTAACCAAACTTAAAGAACTCGTCGGCAGTCTTGATGTCCCCTTAAAGCAAGTGTTCATCGAAGTGCTCGTCATCAGCACCTCCGTAACTAATGCACAAAATTTTGGTCTCCAATGGGGCGGTCAACTTCAATACCTCACTAAAACTGCAGCAGGGATAACAAATTTACCAGGAGCTAATACTGTGTCAGGAGCTCCTGCTTCCAACGGGCTTACAGGTGCTCTACAACCGATT
>DAHVFY010000007.1:3473-16508 GCA_027316765.1 Parachlamydiales bacterium
TTCCGCAACAACAACACCAAATGCTAATAAACTTCCTGTTTTTGGCCAAGGTTTTGACTTAGGAGTGATTGGCGATATCATCATGCACAAAGGAAAATCGTTCCTCTCTCTCGGGTCTTTAATTCAAGCCTTACAAACAGATAATGACAGCGCTGTTGTTTATAACCCCAAAATCATCACGCAAGACAACAACAACTCCACAATCTTTGTTGGTCAAAACATTCCGTACACAGGTTCTAATGTCACCATTAATTCAGGCGGCCAAGCGAACAATACAAACATTACCAGCCTTGAATATATTAACGTTGGCTTCAATTTAAGCATCACCCCCACTCTTGGCAATGGCGATGTCGTCACACTTGATATCACAACCAATATCAGTTCTACATCTACTACAAATATCAACGCTTCAGGAAGCGGAGGAGTTCAAGGAGGCAGCAACGGGATTCAAACTGACCAAACCAACATGACAACAAGAGTCCATGTCCCCGACAATCACTTTGTCATTTTAAGCGGTTTGATTAATGATACAACAACCCACTTCAAAAGCTCCATTCCTTGCTTAGGAGGATTACCTGTCATAGGTCTTGCCTTCAGTGAAAATGACAGATTAGCGACAAAAAAGAACTTGATCTTTTTCTTAAGACCCCATATCATCAACAGCTTTGATGACTACAAAGCACTTACAGACAAACAAGAAAGCACCTTCAGAAACAATGCCGGACTCCCGATCCTTAGAGAAGAACTGGATCAGTTTATCGACATCGTCAAAACCCCTGAAAATGAATAAATTTTTTTTATTGTTTGTTGTCATCTTGTCAGCATGTCATAGAGTTCCAGATAAGATTGAGCCAAAGGTTGACTATGCTGTACAAGATCGGTACTTACAGAGCCTTCCATCTCCCTTTGCGCCCCTAACCAATCAAGAGAAACAAGAAGGGTGGGGAAAAGAAACCGAAATCGGCTTTGGATTCGCTCATCAACTCGATCTCTACCAAGCAATGACCGCTTTTAAAAGAGCGCAATTTCTTTTACCCAAAGAAGAAAAAACAAGAAGAGTTGAATTAGATTATGAAATCCTTCTTTGTTACTATATGGGTAAACGTTACGAGGACGTGGTCTATACATTTGAAAAATCTGATCTACGCTTTGCAGATCATGAATTTCCCGCTTTTTGCGATCTGATGCTCATTCTTTATGATAGTTATATGCACTTAGGAAAAACAGAAAGAGCTAATCAGATACGCAATATTATTCGATATTACTATCCAGAAGTAGAAGAAAAACTCACCGTTTCCTCAGCACTCATAAGCGCCGATATTGATACCTTAGAAGAACTTACAGATCAATCGCCTGCCGTTAAGATGATTCTGACCGAGTACGACTTAAAAAAAAAGTCGATATCTAGAGCTCAATGGTTAAATACAGCTCTTCCAGGAGCCGGTTATTTATATGTAGGACAAAAACAAACAGCGCTTACAGCCCTTCTTCTCAACGGTCTTTTCATTGGCGCTACCTATTATTTTTTCCATGCAGGAAATATACCCGCCGGAATCATCTTCACAAGCTTCGAGGCAGGATGGTATTTTGGTGGGATTTATGGAGCAGGGCAAGAAGCAAAATTCTATAATGAACGCTTGTATGAAAAAACAGCAACTCCTATCATGAATCGCGAAGGATTATTCCCTATTTTCATGTTGCAACATGCGTTTTAAAATTTTTTTTATAATATTTCCAATATTTGCTCACGCACTTCCCGGCTATTATGAACCTTGGGGCAAAGACGCCTCTCTTAAAGTCCCCACTTCTCTCGAAACACCGCCGTCACCGCCTCAACTGTCATTAATGGGAAAGCTGGCAGAAAAAATTATCCTCTTTCACCAAAATGTTCTCACCCATGCAAACGGCCCTCGCAGTCATTTCAGACCTACATCTTCCAAATATATGCTTCTTGCAATTCGTAAACATGGATTTCTTGAAGGATTCATGATGGGGTGTGATCGACTCCTCAGAGAAAATGAAGAGAGCTGGGTCTACCGCACCATCGAAATTGATGGCACCGTTTACAAACACGATCCCATCCCACAGTAAAGCCCAAATAGGTCACAATTTGGAGTGAAAAATTAGTGGGTTGCGAGCTCGGCTGGAAGAGCTTCTTTGTCTTCTTTGACTTTACGTCCTTTGAGAGCAAAGACGAGCGGCACACCTGTAAACTGATACATCTCACGGAACTGATTAATCAGATATTTTTTGTAGGTCTCACACATCCTATCAGGATCATTAACAAAGAAAACAAAACGAGGTGGGCATGTGTCTACTTGAGCCAAGTAGTAAATCCTGAGTCGCTTCCCTTGAATCATCGGAGGATGGTACTTTTGCAAAGTCCTTTCCATAAACCGATTCAACTGGCCTGTTGTGATCCGTCGATTACGTTGAGCATGAACTTCCTGAACGTGCTTAAAAAGCCCTTCTAAGTTACGTCCTGTTCGCGCAGAAACAAAAAGGGTGGGGCAATGCGTCAAAAAACTCGCCATCTGCTGAATGCCTTGCAAACAATGCTCCATACGAAAACCTTTAACAAGGTCCCACTTATTAAAAAGGAGAATACATGCTTTTCCGTGTTCTTCAATGTGACGAGCAATCCGTTTCTCCTGAGAAGTGATCCCCTCTTGTGCGTCAAGAATCATGATGCACACATCAGCACGCTCGATTGCTCTTTCTGTACGAATCGCTGCGAATTTATCTACAACCTCATGCTCCGCATGTTTACGACGAATTCCCGCCGTATCAATCAATGTGAATGAGCAGCCATCAACTTCAATGTCGACATCAATGCTGTCGCGTGTTGTCCCGGCGACGGGACTGACCACAGAACGCTCCTCTTTAAGAAGAAAATTAAGAAAAGTGGATTTACCAACATTTGGACGACCAACAATTGCTACTTGAATTTGCTTAGAATTTGAATGTTGAATCTGCTTTGGAAATTCAACATCTCTAAAAGCTGTCTCTAAAAGTTCTGCTATCTGAAATCCTTGAACTGCAGATACAGCCACTATTTTAGAGATTCCTAAGGAGTGAAACTGATGCAAAAGATCGAGATGTTCGAAGTCGTCTATCTTATTAACCGCAAGAGTCACGGACTTTCCCGTTCTCAAAATAAGTTTAGCAACCTCTTCGTCCAAAGTAGTAATGCCGACACGAGCATCAACAACCATGACAATAACATCTGCCTCTTCGATTGCAATTTCAGTCTGGCGGCGAACCTCCTCTTGAAAAGGAATTTTAGAATGAGAATCCATCCCACCAGTGTCGATAATTTCAAAGGGGCGACCGAAAAAATCAGCGCCTGCATAAAGACGATCGCGCGTCACGCCTTCCATCTCATCAACAATTGCAATCTTCTTTTTACAAATCCGATTAAATAAGGCCGATTTACCGACATTCGGACGACCAACTAAAGCTAATTTTAAAATCTTATACATATTGACAGAGAGTATAAAAGAGACTCGATTAATCAACAATGAGGAAATATAGCGCTTCCAAATGGAAGCACTATATGTAGATAAAAAATTTTTCTTGACTTTGAACGGCAGTTACATGAAATTAAAAAAAACACCTACTTTAGGACATGATTATGAGTTTAGGATTGCTAATTTTATCTACAGCCCTCGGCACGTTAATCCCCGAAGCATCTTCAGAGGGGTTTAAAAAAGAATTTGAAGACTCATTCCTTTCACAACCGACTCCCTCAGCCGATATGGAATTGAGCAAAAAATTAGCGCTTGTCGAGACGATGATCAAAGATCTTGAAAAACAAAATTCAGAATTGAAAGAGCTTCAAGAAAAAAATGCAAAAGCTATCGACTTAGAAATTTCTGCCATCCATGAACACCTGCTTAAAGAAAAAGAAAATCAAATTGAAGAGATCGAGAAACTTGAAAAAAGTCATACAGAGACTGTAAAGCTTGAAATTCTTGCCCTCAACAATCGTCTTTTCGAAGAAAAGCAACAATATTTACAAATCATCAAAGAATTACAAAAGCAGAATCTTGATCTACAAACCTCAAGCGAAAAAAATGCAGAAGTTGTACAACTTGAAATTGCAGCAATTAATGAACGACTTCTTACAGAAAGAGAAAAACACGCCGAAGAAATTGAACGACTAAAAGAAGCTCATGCAGAAGCGATGAAGCTTGAAATTTCAGCAGTTAATGAACGCCTTTTCGAAGAAAAAAAACAACATCTCAATCATATGGCAGCTGTTGAAAGTGATTTAGCGCTGACTAACAAAAAAGTAAGCTGGCTTGATGAAAGAGCTAAGAAAAAAATCACAAATCAAGTCGGCGACTTGCTAGCAACAGCTGCTCTTCCTGACCCAGAAATGGAACCTGCTCCTAAATTACCTGTTTTTTGTTATCGACCTGATATCAAAAAAGCAGCGGGGTATATCGGTATTGAATTCCTATGGTGGAAGGCCTATGAGGGGGCACTAGACTACGCAATTAAAGGTCAAACAGGACCCAATCCAGGCAATGATCAAGTCATTTGGAGCATTGGGAAACTCAAATCTGCGCATCTTGCATGGGATCCCGGATACCGCGTCTTTCTCGGCTACCGCTTTCATCCCGACTTTTGGGAAGTTGAAACGGTCTATACTTACTATCACAGCAGCAACGGCGATAAAGTCCGCCATCCTAAATGTTGCCCTCCGGACACTGTAACGATAGACAGCGTCACAACTAACCCGGAAAAAGCGACCATTGGCACATTCCTTCAATATACAAACACTCCAATAACCCTTGCTAAAAGCTCAATTTCTCTTAACTACAACATGGGAGATCTTTTACTTGCACGCAGAGTTCCTGTAACAGATACGCTCATCATACGCGGTATTTTTGGAGCCTCAGGATTATGGTTAGATCAACATTGGAAATATCTCTACCTTCCGGGAGATCTCATTGTAGACGGAGTCAATGAAGGACCTGGAGCTATTGTTTCAGGTAAAGAGAATTGGAAGTTTTCTGCTGGGGGGATGCGTCTTGGAATCGACTTAGATTGGTTTATAGGTAAAGGTTTTAGCCTACTCACAGAAGGCAGTGCCGCCCTCTTTTTTGGCTCCTATTCAAAATTATCATTTAGTAAAACAAACAATCATGTGCCTCAAAATCAGGTTTCATTATCGCCGCAGGTACTCGAAAATCTAAAAATTCACGACGATCGCTTTTCAGTACATACTCGCCTAAGCTTCATGCCGGCGTGGGGAATGCGTTTTGACCGCTTCAGTTTTCTTTTATATGCAGGTTACGAACTTAACATCTTTACAAACGTGCAAGAAACATACCGTTCACTTTCAGCTTCTACCCGCTCAATTGATGCACGCACAACAGGTTTTACTTACGGACTTTTGGGAATGCAAGGACTTACCGCGGGTTTAAAATTTGATTTTTAATTCTTTTATTGAGATAGTCAAAATAAACAGCTTAAGAGGAGTGGCTACATGAGCCTGGGATTATTGATGTTACATATTGCACTCGGCACCTTATTGCCTGGAGCACCGTCTGAAACCTCAAAACAAGGGGTCTCTTCTCAGAATGATGAAAGTGCATTAATTGCAGAATTAGCAGAATCTGGGGCCGATTTAAGCAAGAAGTTGGCTCTCGTTCAGGGGATGATTCAGGATCTCGAAAAACAAAATTTAGAATTAAAAGAGATTCAAGAAAAAAATGCGGAAATTACAAAACTCGAAATTTCAGCAATTAATGAACGTCTCTTTGCTGAGCGAGAAAAACATCTTCAAGAAATTAAAAATCTCGAGCAAACACATGCAGAAACTGTAAAGCTCGAAATTCAAGAAATCAACGAGCGTCTTCTTCAAGAAAAGGCACAACATCTCAATCAAATTACAATTCTTGAAAAAGAACTTGTCTCTATGAATGACAAGGTAGATTGGCTAGACAAAAAAGCTATAAAACGATTCTCTACTGAAATTGGCGGGCTCATCGAAACTGCTACACTACCCGACACCCCGAGCGAAGCGCCCAATGCAACGCGTACAACCTCGCCCGCTTCGTTATCCATTTTCCGCTATCGACCAGAAATCAAGAAATCGGGGGGGTACCTGGGCGTTGAGTTTCTATGGTGGAAGGTTTATGAAGGTGCTTTAGATTACGCCATCAAAGGACAAATTGCACCCAATCAAGGCAGTGACGAAATCATTGGGCCTATCGGCAAACTCGAATCTGCAAGTTTTAGCTGGGCACCTGGCTACCGAACTTACATCGGCTATCGCTTCCGTCCCGATTTCTGGGAACTCGAAGCAAGCTACACCTACTACCACAGCAGCCGTCACAATAAAGCGCGTCATCCTAAATGTTGCCCTCCTAACGTCACAGTCGTAGACTCTGTCGCAACAGGACCTGAAAAGGCAGTTGTCGGAACATTTGCTCAATTTACTGATACTCCTATGGCTTTAGGAAAAAGCTTGATCTCTTTAAATTACAATTTGGGTGATCTTCTTCTTGCAAGACGCTTTTTAACGTCAGATGCTATTATCATGCGCGTCCTTTTAGGCGGTACAGGTGCATGGATTGATCAACACTGGCACTACAAATATCTTCCAGGGGACTTCATCATCGATGGGTTTGATGCAGGGTCTGGAGCCACCGTTAGAGGAAAAGAAAATTGGAAATTTTCCGGCGGAGGCGTGCGCCTTGGCTTAGATATGGACTGGTTTGCAGGAAAAGGTTTTAGTATTCTCTCTGAAGGAAGCTTTGCGCTCTTCTTTGGTTCCTATTCCAAACTTTCATATAATGAAGTCAATAATCACTTTCCTCCAGGATTGCCGCCACCACCTGAACCACAATTTCCACAAGTGATTAACAACTTAAGACAACATGACGATCGTTTCGTCTTCCACACAAGACTTTCTTTCTTACCTGCCTGGGGGATGCATTTTAACAAGTGGGGATTTCTTCTCTATGCGGGCTATGAATTAAATTTCTTTGCAAATCTTCAAGAAGTGCTGCGTCCTCTATCATTTTCTGATCGATCCTTTGATGGAAGGGAAACAGGATTCACCTATGGATTCTTAGGTATACAAGGACTTACTGCAGGCCTGAAGCTTGATTTCTAATAACCCAACTTGTCCCCATGCATCTGCTGCAAAAGATGCATAAGTTCTAAGCGATCAAGACCTTTAATTTGGTCTTGATCGTCAAATCCAATCACCCCTTCCATGAGTTTCATTTTGCGCTCAATCAGTTGATGGATGTATTCTTCAATTGTGTTTTTTGTCACCATTTTAAAAACCTGAACACCACGATTTTGTCCCATCCTATGTACGCGATCTGTTGCCTGATTTTCACGTGCGGGATTCCACCATCTATCATAATGAATGACAACTGATGCAGAAACAAGATCAATACCCACCCCTGCTGCTTGCAATGAAGCGACAAACACCTCACAAAAGGGATCTTCTCGAAATCGATCTAGTTCTTCCTTCCTATTGCGTGTGCTGCCACGAATTTCAGCAAAACCAATCTTGTGTTGTTTTAAATAAGCCTTGATAATGTCAAGCATAAGCAAATATTGCGAAAAAACAACGAGTTTTTGTCCACTTTCCCGGGTCTCTTGAAGGAGTTCGACAAATAAACTCCATTTGCCAGATGCATGCTGCGCATAGTTTTCAACGCGTTTATTGATCAAACAAGGGTGATCGCAAATCTGCTTTAACGTAGAAAGAAGCGAAAAGACATGGACATAGGGCACAGCTTTATTCTCATCTTGAAGCTCTTCCAAGAGCTTATCTCTCTCTTTCATAAACACTTTATTATACATTTCAAGCTGCTCAGAAGATAAGTCACAGTAGGCTATCTCTTCTGTCTTCTCCGGAAGCTCCAAAAGAACTTCTGCTTTTTTACGACGAAGAATGAAAGGACGCAGCAAGCGAGAAAGGAGCGCTCTTTTTTCAACATCCTGCCCTTTTTCAATAGGATTTACAAAAAACTCTTTAAACATCGCATCTGAAGGCATATAGGAAGGAAGGATCAAATCAAAAAGAGCTTTAATCTCCAATAATCTATTTTCAATTGGAGTGCCCGTCAAGCCAAGACGCATCTTAGCATTTACCAAACGAAGTGCACGATGTGTTTGCGAACGGATGTTTTTGGCAATTTGAATTTCATCGAAAATGGCAACATCAAAATCTATTTTTGCAATTATTTTTCTCTCACTTCGCAAAGTGCCGTAAGAGGTCAATAAAACATCCGCCTGCTCTTCAAACTCCTCTAAAGTTCGCTGAATCCCATAAAATACACGCACCTTTAAATGAGGTAAAAACCGTTTTAAGAGATCTTCCCAATGATAAATCACAGAAGTGGGACAAACTACAAGATACTTTTTTTTCTCCAAATTAGCTGCTGCACATAAAATAGCCATAGCCTGATGCGTCTTTCCAAGTCCCATCTCATCACAAAGGAGGCCTGAAAGGCCATGCGTAAAAAGAAACCATAGCCAGCGAACACCTGTTTCTTGATAAGGGCGCAAATTACTTTTTAATCCTGCTAAATTTAGAGGGATACTCGATTCAAATTTTTCAAGTTCCTCAATGAACCGATAGCTCTCAGGATCATCTTCCGAAGGTTGTGCTTTTTCAAAATTGTTAAGTTTAAGCCACTCTAATGTTGTCAGTCGCAGCTGTTTGCCAAGTTTTAACCACTTTCTTTTTGTTATTCCCTTCAACCAACTAAATCTGGCCGGCTTAAGAAGAAGCAAGCCTGCATTTGAAAAAAGATACTCCTTGTTATCTGTCATGGCTCTCCAAACATCCACAACAGGAACCGATCCAAGTTCACTAACATATTCCAACTCCGCAAGCCAATCACCGGTTCTGGCTTTAGATCCTCTACGCAGTTTTTTAATGCGTAAATCAAGCATTTTTGGTTTTGTCAAGCGAGGTTCAAGAGATAAAAGATGAGGCTTTAAAAGCTCCAATTCATAAGAAACAAAATACGCTTCAGATGCAGCATCAATGATTTTCTCATCAGCATAAAAGTCCGGCAACCTAAATTCTTGAGGAATCTCAAAAAAACCTTCTCCTTCAACATAAGTAAAATCTCCAAAAAGTCGTATCTTGCTTGCTTGATAAGAAGGCATGAAAAAATTAACAGGTGTCACTTTAATTCGATTTTCAGGTGTGAGACTCACGTGCAAACCTGCTCGTTCAAGAGGAGATCTTGTAGCAAAAAAATGAGGAATTCGCTCTAACTCTTCTTGATAAAAGTGAATAAAACGAGAAATGTCTTGTGATGGAATACTCATTCCGGGTTGAAGAGTCATGCCAGCTCCAGCTGTCACTTTTGCATAAAAACCTCTGTCCTTAATGTAAAGCCACTCCCCAAAATCGCAAATCCCCTCACTTTCTTCAGAAAAATCCACGCGCGTGTCTAATTTTAATACATCCTCTTCAGTAAGTTGAAAATTAAGCTGAGATTCTACACTTGAAACATGAGTCTGAAATCCATCATACGATTGAAGCCAATGACGGTGACGACTAACAAAGTCAGCAACCTTATCTTTCACGATAATCTTTTCTGTTCCTTCAAAAAGCAGCCCCTCCAGGCGATAAAAGCCAGAATTATCAATATAGGCCCAGTTGCCAAAAAGGGAAGAATTTGGCTTTTGCAAATCCCCTGGTTCAAAAAGATAACAAGAAATATGAAGATCTTTGTTTCCATTAATATAAAGATGATAACGCGGAGTGATCGTATCTCTTGAAATTTGTGTTCCCACCAAATATTTCTGGACAATTTTGGGATGTCTGCTCAAAACTGCAGCAATTTTATCTTCCGGAATTTTGTCTTCTTGCAAATAGGGGTCAATGCGCTTTGCATAAAATCCTTTTCTTGGCGCATAGATCCAATCCCCCAAAATAATCTCTTCAGAGGAGTGCTTCCACTCTCTTTCATGTGTTGATTTTGATAAAAATTTCAGAAGGAACATTCTAGCCACAGGATCGTATGTCATCTGTTCAATCTTTTGATCTGTAAATTCCTCTACAAAAAGAGGAGAATTTACTGAACTAAGAGTCGGTATAATTTCTTTCCAATTAACCAATGCCAAATAAAAACCTATTTCAACATCAGAAAAACGAATTTCAACCCATTTGGGCAAAGGATCTTCTTTATAGATAAACTCAATTTCATATGCAGCCCTTTCCTCCTGTAGAAGCATTAACCACTTAGCAAGATCCGACCAAAAAGAGAGTTCATAACATAGATGATGACTTGGGCGTCCCTCGCGCCAAAGAGTCAATTCCTGAGCAGATAATTTTGAAAACTTTAGAGATGTCTCTTCCGTTTCTCGCACTCGATTAACAATAAGTTCTTGAAAGCGCGCCTGTCCCGCTGCAGTCAGAGAACGCAGCTGAAACAGCCTTTTACCCGTGACCGAAAAAGCACGATAGCTATTGGGACTCGATTCTTTTAAAGCGGTAGTATCATAACCATGACGAATGCTTGCAATCTGACAGAGTTGATTCCATAAAGAATCGCGAAAACGAACATGTAAAGGCTCATTATTGCCATTAAAAACCTTTAGATAGGCAGCTGCAAGATGCTCGCAGCTCCCTCTTTTTTCTGCCTTGGGACATGTACAAAATTTATCTAAGACGGCCCCCCTATCATCAATTTGCAAAAAGGGCCAAAAAGACTCTTCTCCTTGAGGATCAATCACTTCTATCTGATATGTTCCTTCGGAGAAAAGAAGCTGCGGGGCCCTACCCTGATCAATTAGGGCCTGTCCTTCCCGCAAATCAGCTTCCGAAAATAACGACTGCATTCCCCCATTGTACCTAGATTCACAAACAAATGGAAGAGCGCACAGTAATTAAAAGAGTTCTTTGTAAGAAGAAATAACTCCATCTAAGAGGCCAAATTCCAGAGCCTCCGCAGCCGACATCCACGTATCGCGATCGATTGCTTTTTCGATAACCTTGAAATCTCTACCTGTCGCTTCAACGTAAAGTTTAATCAACATAGTACGAGTCTTAATGACCTCTTTGTATTTCCAAATCGGTCGCCTGTCCTCTAACAATCCCATGGATCGCTGGCTGATGGATCATAATGCGCGCATGCGGAGTTGCAAAACGACGCTTTGGAGACGCAGCAAGACTTAATATAGATCCCATCGATGCTGCAATTCCTGTTACAAGAGTTGTAACTGGAGAAGAAATTAATTTAATCTGATCAAAAATCGCAAAACCCGCATCGACTGAACCACCGGGTGAGTTGATAACAAAAAGAATTTCTTTACCCGGATCTTCAGATTCGAGGTACCAAAGTTTACGGATGATGTCCTTAGCACTGTCACCATCAACGGCATCTGAAAGAAGGATGCGCCGACTTTTAAGTAAAGCTTGATCAATTTTAGCATCGATCATCATGATTTTTGGCGCAGAGTGCGTTTCCTCATCATCATTACGGATAGGCATGAGAATCTCCTTTAAGAGTTTAATCGAGCCTGATTATTCAGAAGTTTTTGATTTTAATCAACAATCAGATCAGGATACAGGGGAAAACGCGCAAGAAGCGCCGCAACTTTTTGTTGAACCTCTGACAAAACTTGAGGGTCAATGTCTACCTTTGCTTTGCTCGTCCCTGGAATGCACCCACGAAGTAAAGCCACAATAAAATCTGCAATCTCGTGCATCTCATTTTCCTTCATACCAAGAGAGGTAACAGCCGGCGTACCAAGACGCACACCTGAAGTATACCAAGGACCATTCACATCAAAAGGAATTGCATTGCGATTAACTGTAAGGGAAGCTTTTCGAAGAGCTGTTTCCGCTTGACGCCCCGTCAATCCAAAACTTGACGCCACATTAAACACCATTAAGTGATTATCTGTACCCCCAGTTGTCAGTTCAATCCCATGCGAGCTCAACCGCTTTGCCAAAGAGACAGCATTCTTTACAATTTGATGCGCATAGTTTCTAAATGCCTCTGAATATGCTTCTTTGAAAGCAATCGCCTTTGCTGCCATCACGTGAGGTAAGGGTCCTCCAAGAACCAAAGGACACCCCTTGTCCACGACTTCTCGATACTCTTCTTTACATAAAACAAGCCCCCCTCTTGGCCCCCGCAGTGTCTTATGTGTGGTTGAAGTAACGATATGTGCAAAAGGGATAGGATCATAATCGCCTTGCATCACCTTTCCAGCAACAAGACCGGCAAAATGCGCCATATCAACAATGAAAGTAGCTCCAACAGAATCTGCAATCTCACGCATTGTTGCAAAATTAATCAAGCGAGGATATGCGGAATATCCAGCAACTAGGATAGCAGGCTTTTCCTTTTTTACTTGGAGCTGTAATGCTGCATAATCAATTAAACCCGTTTCTGCGTTGACTTCATACGGGACAGCGCACATCATTTTCGCCGATGTGTTGTGTCGGTACCCGTGTGTCAGGTGCCCTCCCGAATTAAGAGATAATCCCATCATTTTTTGACTGCAAAGAAGAAGCCTCACCTTTTCATATTCTTCAGAAGAAAGCTCATCTACACTTTTCTTTCCAAGAGCTGCCACTTCTTTATTTTGCACACGTTGAACCAAAACCGCCCAAAACGCCACCATATTCGCATCAGCACCCGAATGAGGCTGAACATAAGCATGCTCAGCGTTAAAAAGTGCTTTAGCTCCCTTGACCGCTGCGTCCTCAATCACATCAACATTTTCACAACCTGCATAAAAACGATGGTGTGGATACCCCTCAGAATATTTATCTGTTAAAAGATTTCCCATTGCAAGCTGTACAGCTAAAGAAGAATAATTTTCGGAAGCGATTAACTTAAGATGAGACCGCTGATCTAAAAGCTCCTGGACGATCGCTTTAGTAATAAGAGGAAACTCCCCTTGAATATGATCTAAAGCCGCCATATAGGCAATTGCAGCCGTTGCACGTTTTCCTTCAGAGACTCTTTTTAAATATTTTTCTAGAAACGACATCGGCCCTCCCTCTTATAGGGGACAAGTTGGGTT
>DAHVFY010000007.1:16518-38251 GCA_027316765.1 Parachlamydiales bacterium
TGATATAGTGCTTGTGGGTGTCTTTCAACCGGAAGCCTATGACCCCGAATGTGTTTCAAAAATTAGGAGTGTATTGAACCGTAGCTCCCGGAGGCAATCGGTGATTTTCTCCAGCCTCGTAATTTGTATCATTCATCAAAATTTTAAATTCGCACGAATCAAACGGCTCAGCTGTCTCCCAGATCCATTCATCGACGGCAATATTCGTCAAAGGAACTCCCTGCATCCAGCTCAATCCTGGACCTTGTCCGCGAATAAAAAGATTATTTCCATATCCTACGTTATATTTAATCCGAATAGCAGATCGACTTGCTGCTTTTCGAGGCTTCTTTTGTACAGCTTTCTTCGGAGCCAGCTTCTTTGAAATCGCCTTCTTTTCTACAACTTCTTTTTTCTTATGCGTTGTTCTCTTATGAACCATATCTCCCCCTCTTGAACTTAACAACCACATTCTGTCGCCCACAACTCAAGGTTGTCAATAAATTTTTGTTAATTTAAAAAATATTTTTCCTTGAGCTATATTGCCATAGGGAAGATAATCTGCTTACATTTGTAAAAGGTGGGATGCAATGCAAGAGTCTCTGAAGTATATTCTAGATATCCAAGAGCTGGACATGAAAATGATTCGTCTAATGCGGGTCAAAAAAGAACGTCTGAAAGAGTTAGAACAAATCGCAGATCTGCGAAGAGAACTCCGTCTGCAGCTCACAGACAAAGAACAAGAAATTAAAGAAATTCAAAAAAACGCTCAGACCCTTGAAGCCAAAGTGCAAGAGGTAACAGCTAAAATGAAGCGCTTGGAAAGCCAACAAGGAAACATTAAAAAAGCAGACGAATTCAACGCATTAACACATGAAATGACGGCTGCAGAAAGAGAGAAAATCGCTATCGAACAAAAAATCTCCGACCTTGTTGATCGCCGCGTTTCAGAAGAAGAAATTCTAGAAAAAATCAAAGAAAGTTTATCTATTTCTGAAGAAAGCAGCCTTGCCCTACAAAAAGAGATCGATTCAAGCATCAAATTGATTAATCAAGAAGGCCAAACTTTAAAAGATCAAAGAGACCTACTTGCTAAAGAAGCGGATCCAGAATTGCTCAGAATTTACGAGCGCCTCTTACGCAATAAAAAAGACCGCGTTGTTGTCCCAATTGAAAATCGCACATGCAGCGGCTGCCATATTGTACTCACTGCACAACACGAAAACGTCGTGCGCAAAGGAACAAACCTTGTATTCTGCGAACACTGCTCGCGCATTCACTATTGGCAGGATAACGAAGCGATTGAAGGAACAGGCGCTGCAACTAAAAGACGCCGTCGTCGCATGGCAAGCGCTTAAATTTTTTCGGGAAAGCAGGCAATCGCCGCCATGGATACCATGGGGGAGGAAAGTCTGGACTTCACAGGAGAAGATACCAGTGAAAGGCTGGGGGCCGTGAGGCTACGGAAAGTGTCACAGAAAACACACCGCTATTTGGGCAACTGACTAGACAGGCTGAAAATGCCGGCTTCAAGAGCCGGTCACACGTTACAGAGATGTACGGTGCGATAAACCCTATCTGAAGCAAGGACAGGCATGGGCCACTAACCGCTCTCCGCGGGGCCCATCACAAGAGCCGCTTGAGGATTCTGGCAACAGGATCCCTAGATGAATGATTGCTCAACGACAGGATCCGGCTTAACGCTTTCCCGATTTTTTTTTATGAGTCTTGAAGAGCTAGCGGATGAGTTTTTTCATATACATCTCGCTTTAATTTCGTTGAAACTTGCGTATAGATCGTCGTTGTTGCAAGACATGAGTGACCAAGAAGAGTCTGAATCGTCTTAAGATCCATTCCATTTTCTAGCCAATGAGTGGCGATCGTATGTCGAATTGTGTGAGGCGTTACCTTACCTGCAAGACCGCTTTGCTTAAGGTACTCTCCAAATTTTCGATCCACAGAACGCACCGTCAATCTTTTACCAAATTTATTGAGAAAAACAGCCTCGCAATCCTCTTCAAGTCTTTCTCTTGCAGGATGCTTCAAATAAAGAACCAAAAACTCAGCTGCTAACTTTGTAATAGGAATAACTCTCTCTTTTTTCCCTTTACCTCTAATGCGCAAACGCAAATTTTGCACATCAAAATCCGCTCGGTTAAGGCCGATCATTTCACTCACTCGAAGACCTGAACTATAAAAGATCTCCATCATACACCGATCACGCAAGCCATGTAACTGCGCTACATCAGGCAAAGCAAAAAGACGCTCTATCTGATCATAAGACAGAAAATGAGGAATCGATTTATTTATCTTAGGACTGTCGATCTCCTCCATTGGATCAAAAGAAATCCGCTTGTTTTTTTTTAAATACTTATAAAAAGAGCGAAAAGAAGAAAGTTTTCTCAAAACCGTTCGCTTGCTGACACCCGACTCTGCAAGTCCTCCAAGGAAGGCACGAAGAGCTCTTTTATCTACTTTCAAAAGAGACCCCTCTTTGCCAAGAAATTTTTCTAAACCCTCTAAATCCAAACCATAATTGCGCAAAGTATGCGGCGAAGCATTTTTGACAACACGCAAATACTCTAAAAACTGCTCTTTTGCTTTAGACATTTTTCTCTTACTTATGTTATCATCTTAACTGATGATTACAGCCAAATCAATTACCAAAAAAGTCGGCGCAAGGGTTCTATTCGAAGATGTGGATATCACATTTAGCGAAAGAAATCGTTACGGCTTGACAGGCCCTAACGGATCTGGAAAATCGACTTTCCTTAAAATTTTGATGGGCAAAGAAGAGGCCACAAGCGGCACCATTACACTTCCCAACAAAGTCGGCTTTCTCAAACAAAATATTGAAGACTTCCGTGACACACGCCTAATTGATGTCGTCATCATGGGCAATACCCGTCTTTGGGAAGCAATGAGTGAACGGGACCGATTATATGAACGAGAAATGACAGATGAAATCGGTATTCGTCTTGGAGAATGTGAAGAGATCATTTGCGAAGAAGACGGCTACAGCGCAGAGTCAGATGCTGAGGAATTGCTTACGGGAATGGGCATTGCTGTAGAGCTTCACAACAATAAAATGCACACGATCCCAACCGATGTACAATTCCGCGTCATGCTTTGCCAAGCACTCTTTGGCAATCCAGAAGCGCTCCTCCTAGATGAACCGACAAACCACTTAGACCTTACATCGATCGGCTGGCTAGAAGAATTTCTACACAGCTACAAAGGCACGCTTGTTGTCGTCAGCCACGATCGCCACTTCCTCAATACAGTGACAACGCACATTGCCGACATCGATTATGAAACCATCATCATTTATCCCGGCAACTATGATGATATGATCGTTGCAAAATCCTCTGTCCGCGCACGAGCGGAATCTGAAAACAAATCAAAAGAAAAAAAAGTTGCACAACTGCGCGAATTTGTTGCTCGTTTCGGGGCCGGAACAAGAGCTAGCCAAGTGCAATCACGTCTACGTGAGATCGAGAGACTAGAACCTCAAGAGTTAAAAAAATCCAATATTCAACGTCCCTACATCCGCTTCTATCCTCCTGAAAAACCCTCGGGACAAGTTGTCTTTAAACTCGAAGAGATCAGCAAAGCTTACGACGGACCAGAAATCATCCATAAATTTTCTTGCGACATCACACGCGGAGAAAAAATTGCCGTCATTGGAAACAATGGAAAAGGAAAGACCACTCTTCTTAAGATGTTAGCAGGCGTCCTTGCTCAAGATAGCGGTAAAATTGAGATTGGTCATCAAGTACAAATTGGCTACTTTCCACAAAATCACTCCGAGATCATCGATAAAAAGAGCAACCTCACTGCTTTTGAATGGCTTAAAAAAAGAAGAGACAACGTCTACGACCAAGACATTCGCAGCATCCTTGGTAAAATGCTCTTCTCAGGTGAAGATGCTTTTAAACCGGTTGCCCATCTCTCCGGAGGTGAAACTGCTCGCTTAATCCTAGGCGGCATGATGCTTTGTAATTACAACGTTCTCATCCTTGACGAACCCAACAACCATCTCGACCTCGAAGCTGTGTCCGCCCTCGCTTGGGCACTGAACGATTATAAAGGCACCGTCATCGTAGCAAGCCATGACAGAGACCTAATCAGCAACGCTTCAACCAAGCTCTTCACCTTTGAAGATAAAGGCCTCTCCATTTTTGAGGGCCCCCTAGAAGAATACCTCGCCAGATAACTTTTACCTCGAATTGTGACCTATTTTCCCTATAGCGCTACACATGTGGAATGAGTTTTAATTTTTTTATTGAAGTTAATGGCCTGCCATTAACGAAAGAAAAAAATCAGAAGGCAACCAAATGTGTAGATGCTAAGGGAAAATAGGTCACAATTCGGGGTTTTATCCATCGCATTTCGAGGTTTAAAACGCGGGGATGACAGCACCCTTAAAAGTATCGAGGATAAACGTTTTCATCTTTTCAGACGTCATCACTTCTTTGAGAGCTTGAATATCGGGACGATTTTCATCTCCAATGCGAATCGCAATAATGTTGACATACGGAGAATCTTTACCCTCAAGAGCAAGTGCATCTTTCATAGGAGAGAGTCCCGCTTGAAGAGCGTAATTTGTATTGATTGCCGCCGCATCGACGTCAGAGAGCGACCGAGGCAACATTGCAGCATCCACTTCAATAAATTTGAGATGCTTAGGATTGTTCTTAATATTCAATATAGTCGCTTGTAAATTATGAGAATTATCTAGCTCCAAAATTCCATGTTCCTGAAGGAGCAGCAACGCTCTTGCTTCATTTGTTGGATCATTAGGAATGGCAATCGTTGCATTCTCTTTTAATTCAGATAAAGACGTGATCTTCTTTGAATAAATTCCAAGAGGTTCGATTTCAATACTTGCCAAGCTTTGAATGGGATAGTGAAATTGCTTAATTTGCTCATCCATAAAAACAATATGCTGAAAAAAATTAGCATCCACTTCTTTATCTACAAGAGCGCGATTAGGGATATTATAGTCATCTGTTGCAATGATAATGAGTTCAATTCCCTTTGCATTAAGCTCTGGTTGAACAAACTCAAGCATCTGCGCCTGAGGCACAGGCGTTGCAATCACTCTTAACCCGTTTTTTGGCTGAGAAGAGCAACTCCCAAGCAAAACTAAAGAGAAAAAACTAAAGATGATTCTTTTAAACATACGCGCCATTATAGGAAAAAACTTGAGAGCAGACAACCGAAATTTCTCGTGTCATTAAAATAAACAGCTGTTTTAAGATGAGAGAAAAGGAGAAACTCATGTCCTCAATCCCTCCTATAGGAGGGGGTAGTTCCTATCCACTACCTCCTAATGATGTGGAATCGGCCAATCATCTACGCCAAGCAATCTCCCCTTTCAAAGAATCTCTGCAAAATGCAGATCCAAATAATGAAGCAGACCTTACTGCTTTTGGCTCATCCATTCTCAACCTTGACGAATTGACACGCAGGACATAACCATGCTCAAAGAAAATATCGAAGATGCAGCTGAAATCATCCAAAACATCCTGACACAACCACTAGACATTCCAGGCGCTACCGCCAATGTTTCTCTGCTTGCGGCAGCACAAAATCCTGATAAAACGGATCTAAAAAAAATCTTAGAAGCTTTTCGCAGCTACCCCGATCTCACGCAATCACTTGTTACAGAGCTCGACCTCCTCTCTCAAGACCTCAAAGTCAAATAAAACCCCGAATTGCGAACACATCTCATTTAGGAAAGGAAAAACGTCTTAGGTCATCCGCAACTAGAGTATTGGGGAAGATAGCTCTTGCTTCTTCACCGAAAACTTCAACGTCTTGGTATCTAGCTGAAAAATGCGTCAAAATTAATAACTCAACACCTGCTGCTTTAGCGATTTCAGCAGCCTGCTTTGCCGTCAGGTGATGATGCTTTTCCGCAAGGTGTTTGTGCGCCTCAAGGTATGTGCTCTCGCAAAGAAATACGCGGGCATTCTTAGCAAGTTCAATCGCTTGCGCGCAATTGCGCGTGTCAATCACAACTGCCAAAACATCTCCAGGACGCATTTCACTAACGTCATTTACATGAACCTTACGTCCATTTACCTCAACAACGCCCTCTTTTTCAAGAGCCCTTACTAATTGCCCTTTAACTCCAGATAGCGCAAGTTTTTCTTTGTCAAACTTGCGAGTTGCTCTTTCTGTAATACGCCAACCAAGAGTATCTACTCCATGCTCCAAAAAAGCCGCTTCTATGCGGAAATTTTCATCTTCATGGACAACGCCCGCGGTTCTGATCGGGTGCTCAATCACATGAATATTTTCGTGATAGATACTACCATAGCGAATTCGATCAAAATAAACTTTACCACTCTCCGGATAATAACAATGGATCGGATGCGTTACCTTATCGAGATTAAGCCTCATCAACATTGAACCCAGCCCCAAACAATGATCACCATGAAAATGGCTAACAAAAATACGCGTAACAACAGTTGGAGCGACATTTGCAAAAATAAACTGGCGTTGAGTCCCTTCTCCAGGATCAAACAACAATCCCTCTCCTCGTAGGCGAACAAGATAGGCTCCGTGATTACGTCTGCGTGTTGGTTGCTGACTTGAACAACCAAGAATGATAAGATCGCGTTCACTCATGTGACCTTCCTCTGAGCAAATGCTGCAAGCCTACCAAGCCACATACCAACAAGGCCCCCAACGATATGTGCCGTGTTGGCAATTGCAGGTGACTGTTTTGTAACTTTAAAAAGTTGCAAAATCCAAGAGATCATCTCAAGGCCAAACATTGCTGCCACAAAGATAAACACAAAAACAATTACAACACGCTGAAGAGGATATCCTTCCCAAGGAGCAAGACGCTCCCGCATCCAGATATACCCAACCATCCCAACAACTACTCCTGAGAAGCCTAAAAAATAAGGCCCTCCCATGAAGTATTGGACGACATTGGAAACAACTCCAGTAATAAGAATCAACGCAATCATGCGCGTTTTCTTAAGCCGCTCTTCAATTTGTCTGCCCAAGACAAAAAGCCACGCCATATTAAAAAGAATGTGCAAAATATCTCTATGCAAAAGACAAGGTGTAAACAGCCTCCACACCTCCCCTTGACGGATTTTTTCAAACATTGGAACCGTACGAAGATAATTCCAACCCATTTTGTGCCAATTCATCATCACATCCGCGATTCCCTGCCAATAAGGCATTTGATCAATCTGATCAAGCCTTGTCTTAATATCCACGGGAAGCTCCTTGAGATCCGTATACGCCTTCAGAGAGTGAGTGTTAATAAAATCTTCAAGCTCCTGATTTTTGGCCGGGTAATCAAATAACAAATTTTGTTGAATCGGCGTAAGCTCTATTTCTAGAGCAAGCGGTCCTTGATCTTGCACAATTTGCATCTCTTCAGAAGCGTTCCAGAAGAAAAGCAACCCACATAATGCAATTAGAAAACTCGTTAATACAGCGCGAGACCGCAGTTTTGTATCCACATCGACTTTAATCTTTAAGTCATCAGTATCCATACGTGGGGGAATGAATCCAGGGCTTTGAATAAGGAATACGGGGTCTTGTGGATTTTGCCGAAATTTTTCTACCCAAAGCTGCGCATGCTCAACATCTTCTTCATTGACAATCCAAACGCAATAATGCATAGCGCCCGTTTTGGCGTCGACTTGAGGCTCATAGCTACTTGAAATCTCTTGTTTTTTCAAAAACAAAGAAAATTCAAAAGCCTCCTTCTCTTGTTCAAAGGTGGCAATTAATCTCATAACTGTCTAATTTTCTCCAGAATGCACGATGTAGAAAGACCCGGAACAAGCTGAACGACATGAACTCGTCCACCATTTGCTCTGACAACGTCCGATTCAAGACAGTTTTCTCCATACTCGGCGCCGTTAACATGCACATCAGGTTTAATTTTCGATAATAAAACGCGAGGATCTGGCTCATCAAACCATGTCACATAGTCGACCATAGAAAGAGCGCTCATCATCGTTAAACGCTGTTGCAAAGGAATAATCGGCCTTTTTTCGCTTTTATATGTCTTCACTGAACGGTCAGTATTCAGAGCGACAATAAAAACATCCCCTTGCAGTGCAGCTTCATGAAGGATTTGAAGATGTCCTGCATGTAAAAGATCAAATGACCCATTTAACGTCACGATCCTCTTAAAAAAGGTGCGCAACTCTTCCACCTTTTCTTCCAACTGATTAGGATCAATCAATTTCAAAAAGTAGTTATTTGGGGAAGGCGACACGATAGACCTCTTCATAATTCCCAACGAAATGCACCTGAATCCCTTTCTTTACGTAACTTGGAAGCTCAACATAATCCCTTTCATTATCTTTCGGGAAAATAAGAACCTTAACCCCCGATCTTCGTGCTGCAATCAACTTTTCTTTCAGACCACCAATTGCAAGCACCTTACCGGTTAATGTTAACTCTCCCGTCATTCCCAAATCCTCACGAATAGGAACTCCTTTTAAAAGAGAGATTAGAGCTGTTGTCATCGTTACTCCGGCTGAAGGACCATCTTTTGGCGTTGCTCCTTCTGGAATATGAATATGCACTTGAGATTTCTTAAAAAAAGGAATGCCCGGCGCATATTTATGATAACTGCTCTGCAAATAAGTCCATGCAATCTGAGCAGACTCTTTCATCACATCGCCTGCTTGCCCTGTGAGCTTCATCTCTGTCTTTGGAGCCTCAACTCGAGTCGCTTCCACGTACAGGGTTGCACCTCCAAGAGAGGTCCAGGCAAGACCCATACAAACTCCAACAGGAGTTCTCTCATAAAATCGATCTGTTGTGAAAATTGGCTTTCCAAGAAACTCTTCTAAATTCCCTTCTGAAATCGTAATTTTCTTAAATTTCTCAGGCTTTGCCTTCTCCTGATTACGTACAATTTTCACCGCAATTTTGCGCAATATTTTCTTAATATAGTTCTCAAGATTGCGCACGCCTGCCTCTCGCGCATAACCGTTGATAATCTGAGACAGAGCTCCTTGAGTAAATCCTACTTGAGTACCCTTAAGCCCCATACTCTTACGATTACGCGGAATTAAATACTTCTTAGCAATTTCAAGTTTTTCTTCTAAAATGTAACCAGAAAGACGCAAAATATCCATCCTGTCCTTCAAAGGCTCAGGGATCGTATCCAAAACGTTTGCCGTCACGATAAAAAGAACATTTGATAAATCGCAACGAACATCCAAATAATGATCAAGAAAATCCTTATTTTGCTCGGGATCTAAAACCTCCAAAAGAGCAGAGGCGGGGTCGCCATGATAGCTGTTACTCATTTTATCTACTTCATCAAGCATGATAATCGGGTTCATCACTTGCGCAAACTTAAGCGCCTGAATCATCTTACCCGGCATGGATCCAATGTAAGTACGTCTATGCCCCTTAATTTCTGCTTCATCGCGCATACCGCCGACAGAAAAACGATAAAACTGGCGATTCAGCGCTCTTGCAATACTTTTCCCAATACTCGTTTTACCAACTCCGGGAGGGCCAACAAGACATACAATACTTCCTTTAACACCGCCGCTAAGCTTCCCAACGCTAATAAATTCCAAAATGCGCTCTTTAATATCTTTTAAACCATAATGATCTTCTTCAAGCACATCTTCTGCATGTTTTAAGTCATCATTTTCTTTACTGAAAACACCCCAAGGAACGATCGTAAGCCAATCAAGATAATTGCGACAAACTGCATACTCCGCTGACTGCACCTCAAGAACATTGAGCTTTTCAATTTCATCTTTGATTACCGTCATGACATCATCAGGAACAGTCCTCTTTTTAAGCCGCGCTTCAAACTTTTCAGTATCACACGTTTTGTCATCCTTCTCTAAACCAAGTTCTTTTTTAATCGTCTTCAACTGTTCACGTAGAAAAAATTCCCTCTGAGTTTTAGAAATCGTCGCTTCTATTTTTTGATTAATACTGTTTTGAAGTTTACTTAAATCCAGCTCCTTTTTGAGAAGCATTAACGCTTTATCAATTCTGCCTTGCAAATCATACGTCTGAAGAACATCCTGCATCTCTTCACGACTCGCTGTAGTAAGAGCCACCGCAAAATCCGCTAATTTACCAGGCTCAGTAAAATCAGAGTGCCCAAGAAAAATTTGAAGTTCTTCTTTAAAAAGAGGATTCAACTTCAAAAGTTCCTTAATTGTAGTAATGATGCTAATTGAGTAGGCCTTTAGCTCCTTCGACAACTTTTCAGAATGATCTTCGTGATACTCAACCATTGCCTTAAGGTGCTTGCCTCCTTTCAGAGGTTTCTTTATCGAAATTCTTTTTTCCATATTTAAAACAACTTGAGCGCCGCCTTGCTCTATAGGAATGATCCGCAAAATACGCGCTAAAACCCCTACAGGATAAAGATCATCAAAAGTTGCTTTGTAAATATTAATATCTTCTCTTTTTGTTAAGAAAAGACCCATACTTTTATGCTCAGACTTAGCAACTGTTTTCAATACTTCATAAAAAGCACCCGGTTCAATGACGATCGGAGCTGCCATTCCAGGAAAAAATGGGCGCCTATTCAAAGGAACAATAAAAACTTGTTCTGGCGATGCAACAGATGCTGCATCTTGCTCACTCTCTTCCTCTTGGAGCGATTCGTTGATTACCTCTTCAAGATTGTCTTCGTCTTCGTAATTCAAAGTCTTCCCCTTAAAATGTGTCTCGAGTTAAACTAGAACAATGTACCACCTCTAAACAAATCACGCAAGTCGATGTCAGCATTAATTATTGATACTAGCACCCACCTACTCCATTTGGGCATTTGCCAAGGGAGTCAGCTTACCACCTGGACAACCAGCGCGCATGCAAACCAACTCTCAAATTTTCTTTTACCATCTATCAACACTCTTCTGCAAGCACAGGAAATTGCATTGAACGATTTGGACTATATTGCCGTCGGCACAGGTCCCGGCTCCTTCACCGGAACAAGAGTCGGCGTGATCGTCTGCATGAGTCTTGCATTCTCCCTTAATATTCCTCATGTTGGCTTTTCCTCCCTTTTGATAGAAGAACCTCGCGAGCTCTTAATTGACAGCATTCAAGAAAAATTTAACAAAAAGATCTATGATCTTGAAATCAACTATTGCTCGTTAACCACCAATTCCTCTAGAATAAAAGCACCTGAACCTAACTAATAAAGGGAACATCTCAATGACGAGTGTGAAAGTCCGACTTGGAGAGCCTATAGATAAAGCTCTTAGAGCATTAAAAAAGAAATTGGATAAAGAAGGTGTTATGAAAACTGCTAAAGCCCATCGCTTTTACGATAAACCTTCTGTAAAAAGCAGAGCTAAATCAAAAGCAGCTTTAAAATATAAAAAGCCAAAAACTAGCTTTCGTATCAGCTTCTAAATAAACCAATTATGACAGATTATTACTCAGTTTTAGGAACTACACAAGGCGCTACGCAGGAAGAAATTAAAAAAGCGTACCGCAAAAGCGCCCTTAAGTACCATCCTGATAAAAACCCAGGAGACAAACAGGCCGAAGCAAAATTTAAAGAAATTTCTGAGGCTTATGAAGTCCTAAGCGACGAAAAAAAACGACAAATCTACGACCGCTACGGAGCAGATGCTGTGAAAGGCGCTGCAGGAATGGGTGGAGCTGGAGGCGGAGGACAGGGCGGATTCTCTTCAATGGAAGAGGCTCTTCGCACTTTCATGAATGCTTTTGGTGGAGGTTCGTCCGACTCGATCTTCGAATCCTTCTTCGGCTTCGGCTCAGAGGACTCAGAAGCAGGTGGGCGTCAAGGCGCTAGCAAAAAAATGAACCTCACGGTTTCTTTTGAAGAAGCAGTACGCGGAGTTGAAAAAGAAGTCATTCTCAACAATCTGGCTTCTTGCGAAAAATGCAATGGCTCAGGTGCTGCATCTGCTAGTGCCATCAAAAAATGCATCCGTTGCCACGGCGCAGGTCAAGTTCAACAGACGCGCGGATTCTTCAGCATGTCCAGCATATGCCCCCAATGTCAAGGTCGTGGCAAAGTTGTTACGGAATCATGTTCCGATTGCAAAGGAGCTGGAAGAGTTAAGAAAAAAGAGCAATTAACCATTAAGATTCCGCCCGGAATTGACAGTGGAATGCGCATGCGTGTTGGCGGCTATGGAGATGCTGGCGAAAATGGCGGTCCTCCGGGAGATCTCTACGTCTACATCACAGTAGAACCTCATGAAGTCTTCGCCCGCGAAGGAGATGACATCACCATCGAGCTTCCAATCAGCTTCACGGAAGCGGCTCTTGGGTGCAAAAAAGAACTCCCAACGCCTGGAGGCGGTGTCACACGGATCACAATTCCTGAGGGAACACAAACGGGTAAAAAGTTTCGCGTTCCAAAAGAAGGCTTACCTAACGTCCACGGCCAGGGAAAGGGTGATCTTTTTGTCACTGTAACGATTGAAACACCAGTTAGCCTTTCAGCAGAGCAAAAAAACCTACTTAAAAGCTTTGCCGAACTCGAAGGTGCTCAGAATTCCCCTCGAAAGCGCACTTTCCTAGACAAGCTTAAGGTTTTTTTTTCAAAATAGTAAACTTGAAAAAGCTTTTGGGATCGATCCTGACAACGTTCTCTAGATCATCATCTAGCGGCAAGGAAGGCTCGCATCCCAAAAAATCACAGTCGAGCGGATCACGCCATGGATCTACTTCCTCATAATGTAATCCATAAAAACTATCTACCCCTCGAAAAGGAAGAGAAAACTCCTTTTCAATCAACTCAGACCAGTTCTCATCATGTCGATGGCCCCAGCTTCTTGTTTTAAATAGCATTTCCTCCCGCGTTCTCACCCAACTAAAATGATGCACAAGAGGTTTACCATCAAGTCCGACAGCCTGTTTCATTTTTTTCCCTGCCAATCCCTCAAAAATCCCTTGTCTTTCCCATAAATCTAGCAAGATCTCGGGCGCAATCGATTCTTTACGAACTAGAAGAGAAATAGGCAGCCAAGAAAGGGCTCTATAACGTGCCGAACGAAAGTACATATAACCTGCGAGTCGAAAAGCATCATAAGAGCGGTACTCAAATCCATCAAGCCATTCCAGTAAACGCCTACCATCATGGATCTCATCTGCATCTGCAAAAAGAACAGTCTCAATCTCTTCTTCCAGAAAGTGAAAACCAATGTATCTACTTGTACTATGCCAATAATGCGCCCAATCGGCATCAGATGGCAATACCGGACAATACAGACCGTAAGGTTCCTTTTCACTGTAAGTAAATTCGACAAATAGACAGTCAGGATGCTTTCGATACGCCAAATCCAATAAAAGCCGATTTTCAGGCTCTCCATTAAAAAAATGGTCAGCGACGACAACGATAACTTGGGAAGAAAAAACCCTCGCCTCTTCGATGCACATGTCCAAAAAACGAAAGTCGTTCGTGCAATAGCTAATCACTGTACCAATTCGATGTGTCATAAAAAACTAACTTTAAGCAGCTTTGGCTCTTCTGTAGCTTGCACGGATCACCTCTAGGATCTGATCAGTGTCCATGTAATTATCCACCCAGACAATGCTCTTTCCATCCTTTCCCATTTCCAAAAGCAAAGTATAGTTCAAAACGTACGTTTTTCCATCTTTGCCCACGACCTCATCATAGAGAAATGCAGCAGCCCTATTTCCTTCAACAATCAGGCGACGCAGGTATTGCTTAGGCTTCCCTTGGATAAAATCGTAGAACTGAGAGAAAACATTCTCTAAATTTGCAATCGTCTTATATTCCCCTGCAAAAGGATGATTCCCATGAATATTCCATATTGCGTGAGGGTCAAAGCATGCAAAAAACTCCTGCATCTTTCCTTGAGTGTAATAGGAAAAAGCCTTCTCAATAAACTCTCTAGCTTCCATAACCCCTCCAAACGGTAGCTCTATAACTCAAAACTAACAAACTATAATTAATTTTTCAATATTTTATATTTTTTATTGAATATTAATGATGTATTTTTTAGAATTAAGTGCAACAAAAGAGGAATTTATGGAATTTTTAAGAGAAATCATAAAATCTGTCCCTCCCTCAACATGCCGAGCAGCTTGCAAGCACTGCTTTGTTTCCTTGTGCTTAGCAATGCTGATCCCCTAAACCTCAATCACTTGCACGCTTCAAAAGCTCTTCAATATAGCGAGGCAATGCAAAAGCCGCTTTGTGCATGGCAGGAGTGTAATATCTAAGATCCCCCTTTACACCCTTAAGACGCATATCTAACTCATGCTTAGTTGGTTTAACTCCCTCCTCATGATCCGTTGCCCAACCGAATGCCATACACCCACCAACATACGTAGGGACTGCCGCAAGATAGAACTTCACATCAGCAAAATGCCTGCTTAAACCCTTATATACCATGAGCAACTCATCCTCTTGCAAGAATGGAACACCACTTTGGTTCACGAAAACCCCTTGAGGTTTGAGCCTTTTTTTACAATCTCCATAAAACCCCTCGGTAAAAAGCACATGTCCCGGCCCTTCAGGATCGGGGGAGTCACAAATAATGACATCAAATCGCTCAGAACACTCTTTAATAAACTCAGCTGCATCTTGAATGACGATCTGCACACGCAAATCATAAAAAGCCCCGTCAGAAAGATGAGGCAGATAGATCTTCGAGAATTCAATCACAGAAGGATCAATTTCAACCAACACGACTTTTTCAACGACTTGATGTTTTAAGATCTCTCGTAAAATTCCTCCATCGCCTCCGCCTATAACCAATATCGTTCTAGCATTCCCATGAGCTAGCAGAGGTACGTGCGTTAACATTTCATGATAAATGAACTCATCTTTCTGAGTCGTTTGAATCACACCATCTAAAGCAAGGACTTCTCCAAAAAATGCATTCCTAAAAAGAAGTAGATTTTGCTGCTCCGTCATTTCTTCATACAACTTTTCCTGAATATGAAAAGATTGCCTCCACGAATCAAAAAGAGATTCTTCAAACCACTCTACAGTCGCAAAAAGACCACTCTGCAAGAAACACATCACATTTACAATAAAACGGTTCATACACCTCTCTTGGCATAATTCCTCTCACAAGAATTCATTACCTCGTTTATAATTTCAAGCACTATAACCTCGAATTGTGACCTATTTGCAGCAACCCACTTTTTTAACAAACAGCTACAAGTTGAATGACGAGTTCAACTCTTGTGAGTTGGACGAGGAATGAAACGCAGTAGATGGAAGTTAAAAAGGAAGGGTTGTTGCAAATAGGTCACAATTCGGTGTATAACTTGACATCGCACCTATTTCGATATATAAAGGACACAATGAAGCAACTAAAGAATCTGTTTGAGAAAAACAATCAATGGGTAAGTTCCAGGACACTTAACGATCCTGAATACTTCAAAAGAATGTCTGAGCAGCAGGCTCCAAAATATCTGTGGATTGGGTGCTCCGATAGCAGAGTTCCTGCAAATGAGATCGTAGGTCTTGAAGCAGGCGAGCTTTTTGTTCATCGAAACGTTGCCAATCTTTTTCCTCACACGGACATCAACTCCCTTTCCGTTCTAGAATTTGCGGTCGATCTTATTAAAGTTGAACATGTCATTGTCTGTGGGCATTACGGATGCGGTGGAGTCAAGGCTGCCATGCAAGATCACTGCCTTGGCCTTGTTGATAACTGGCTAAGAAATATTCGCGATGTTTATTCAAAGTCAAAAGAAGCCCTAGAAAAAATTCACGATCCAAAAGAGAGGTTCAATCGCCTAGCAGAACTTAACGTCTACCAGCAAGTTCTCAACATCTGTCACACTACAATCGTACAGGGAGCCTGGGCGCGTTATCAACCTCTTTCAGTCCATGGTTGGATATACAACCTTGAAACAGGCAAACTCAAAGATCTTGATTGCTGCTTTTCAAGCGCCGATCAATTAGACAACATCTTCCGCATTACACCTGCTATGTGACATGTCAGCAGACTTCTTTCGAAATTCGCCTTACTCAAAGGTCACAATTCGGAATATATAGTGCTTCCGATTGAAAGACGATCAGGAAGCAAGGGATTTTTCCATCTCACAGCATTCGACTCTTGTGTCAAAGAATTTAATACAATTCTTTGAGTAGACGCATATATCCTGTCTGAAGCATCCATAAACGTCATGTTTTTTAAAACTTTTTGCACGTCTGATTTGAGCACATCAGTAAACTGATAGTTGGCATCCCCACATTTTCTTATCAGCTCAATAAAAATATCTGGTCTTTCCTGATCTAACTGTTGCAGACGCTTGTAAGTTAAAAGAAACACTGCCAAATGCACGGTAGTTCCATCTCCTAGCACAATTTTACCACTCATATGCCTCCCAAAATATTGTTTATTCAACGCAATTTCTAGCTATGCCGCTCGTTTTAGGGTCTAAAACCTACCACAACAGGCTCATGAAATCGAAGTCCTCTTGCGTTACTCTACCAGCCGCTATAGGATTAATGACTTTCAAAGCCTCTCCATCCATTTGCACAGCAATTAAAACAATCTTCTGAATCATGCTATAAACATTCGCGTTATCATCTATAAGATTGTATCCACGCAAAACCTCTTTTACATCACTTTTCAAACCATCATATTCAGGATTTCTGCATTTTTTTAATAACTCGAGAAGAACATTCGGAGTTGCCTGCAAAACATTTAAATGTTGCAATGTCGTATTAAATAAAACTCCGGGAACTTCCGTTCCATCTTTTAGCCATACACTAGATAGATTTGACATATCATTCTCCTATAAAAACAACTAACATATAAACACCTCTTGAAAGAGGCTATCACTCTCATCACTTCCAATCAACACAAACAATTAACAATAAGATTATCCCCCTTCCACTTGAAAGCAAATAAACCATTGCCAAAAAAAAACGAAAAGAACTTATAATTGCTGTCTAAATGAGCCGATTAAGCCCCTGATTGCTATCTTCCTCGAGCTCTATGAAGGTAGCAATCAGAGGCTAAGATGAAAGTGATATTAACCACAAAAACCCTCTTTTGAATTATGAGCCTTGAATCCATCTCAGTTTATTTAAGCAACCAAGAATTGCCCCCATCTTATGTAAACTTCGAGGGAATTTTTGTTCCAACAAACTATCTCGATCCTTACTCACACAAAATTATGCGAACTCCCGTTAAAGTACTCCCCTCTGGAAGGTATTACGACCAAAGCACTTTAGACATTTTCAACAAAGGTCAAATCTTTCAGAGAGACCCTCTCACAAAAGGCATCATCCGAGGAGAATTCATTGCAATCGAATTACAAGATGAAATCAATACATTCTTAAACTCAAATCCATTGCTAAAAATAATCTCTCAACCTCTCAGTGTGTGCAACGAAGAATTAAACGACCTTCCGGGCACAGCAGCCCTCATCAATTTATTTAGACGCACGAACATGGTCACATGCAGCCCAGATTTAATGATCATGCTATACAATAATGATCCTAGCGATACATGGCGATACACTGTTATCGAAGAGGTGAACGAAAAATTTAACCGCATTATAAAACTAATAAACAATCAACTACTTCCCCTAGGAAAATGTTTTGATGCATTCGAAATCAATAATCAAACAGAAAATCAAGCCCCATTTTACTTTCAATTAGATAAAAAAAATCTAACCGCAGAGCTAAAACTCCAGGAAACCACTTGCATCAAGGTTAAACGAGGTGCACTTCGCACTACAGTTGATCTTCTTTTTCGCAGAATGACTCAAGAAAATATCCTTGCACTCCCTCTTTTGCAAGAGCAAATACTTGTTCTCGAAGAGATAACCGAACGAGATTGCGAACGCATCAAAAAAAACTACCCAGCTAACTTTTACACTTTTCTAGAAAAATCTTTGCCTAGTGGATACAGAAATATCGAAATAACAAGCACCTTTCGACTACTTAAATTTGAGAATATAAATGAACTTTGTTTCGTCCCCAATGCAAATCTGCAACTTAAGATTCACCCCATAGAACCAATCTAGATTATTTGAATCGTTTTGCTTGTGGGTACCTTTCAAGTGGAAGGGGTTTTACATTCAACTCACAAGAAAAAGAAATATTTTTGAAAGAGTGAATCGAGACATAAAAGCTCTCCGTTCTATGGTCGTAGAGAGATTGTTATAACAAAAATAGTGATTTATAACATTTCTAAGATACGGATTTAAAAATCAGGCGGTTTCCGCTTCAACAGCATTAAAGTAAGCAATTTGGAATTCAATTAATGGATCGACTAGGTCAAAGTATATTAACCTTTTTCAAGCGAAGTGCATTCAAAATAACCGAGACAGAACTAAAAGCCATGGCTGCACTTGCAACGATAGGATTCAATAAAAAACCGATGAAAGGATAGAGGAGCCCGGCAGCAATCGGAATTCCCGCAGCATTGTAGATAAAGGCAAAAAAAAGATTTTGCCTGATGTTGCGCATTGTCGCTCGACTCAAGATAATTGCTCTAACAATACCAATTAGATCACCCTTTACTAAAGTGATCCCAGCACTCTCCATTGCTACATCCGTTCCTGTTCCCATAGCAATTCCAACGTCGGCTGCTGCAAGAGCTGGAGAGTCGTTAATTCCATCTCCTGCCATAGCCACAATTTGTTTTGAGCTTTTCAGTTGCTGAACTAAGAGGTTTTTATCTTTCGGATTAACAGCTGCATGCACTTCATCGATATTTAATTTCTTAGCTACTGCATTAGCTGTGTACGCATTATCTCCGGTCAGCATGATCACCTTTATGCCGAGTCGATGTAGTTCTTTTATCGCTTTTGGTGTGGAGGCTTTAATTGGATCGGCAACAGCAATGAATCCAATGACTGTCCCATCAATTGCTACAAAAACAGCTGTTTGAGCCTGTTCTTGAGCCTCTTTTGCTTGACTTTGTAAGCTTGCGATGCCGGCAATATGGTTTTCTTCCATTAAACTTGGCTTGCCAACGAATACACGCTTTCCTTCTACAATGCCCGTGACTCCTCCACCTGTCACTGAATTAAACTGCTCGACCGTGGAAATGTTTAATTTTCTTTCCAGAGCTCCTTGCACAATTGCCAAGGCAAGAGGATGCTCACTATTTTTTTCTACAGAAGCTGCGAACCTCAAAAGTTCGGTTTCTTGCCAGTTGGAAAAGGCAACTATTTGCGTAATTTCAGGCTTCCCTTCCGTGAGTGTCCCAGTTTTATCCATCATCACCACATTGACCCTCTCAAGCCGCTCTAATGCCTCAGCATTTTTAATGAGCACCCCCATTTGAGCTCCCCTTCCTACTCCCACCATGATGGACATAGGTGTTGCTAATCCCAATGCACAAGGACAAGCGATGATCAATACCGCAACGGCATTCACAAGTGCATAAACAAAACGGGGCTCAGGACCAATCGAAGCCCAAACAATGAAGGTGAGAATCGCCACTAAAACAACAATGGGAACAAAATATCCAGAAATCACATCAGCAAGCTTTTGAATAGGCGCTTTACTTCGCTTAGCTTCAGAGATCATTTGTACGATCCTGGCGAGCAACGTTTCACTACCGACCCGTTTAGCTTCCATCGTGAAGCTGCCGGTCTGATTGATCGTGCTCCCCGTGACTGGATCTGCAGTTTTCTTCTCAACAGGAATAGGCTCGCCCGTGATCATTGATTCATCGACAAAACTAGTCCCTTCTTTCACTACACCATCAACCGGGATTTTTTCTCCGGGCTTTACCCTCAAAATGTCTCCCACCTTCACTTGATCAATGGACACCTCTTGCTCTTGCCCATTAGCAAGAAGATGAGCGGTTTTGGCAGCTCGTCCAAGCAAGGCTTTAATGGCCTGACTTGTATGACTTTTTGCTTTGAGTTCTAACACTTGTCCTAAGATAACCAGAACGGTAATGACTGCTGCTGCTTCAAAATAGATAAAAAGCTCTCCTTTTGCTTTAAAGGAATTGGGAAACAAATTGGGAAATAGAACAGCAATAACGCTGTAAAAATAAGCCGATCCCACACCTAAAGCAATCAAAGAAAACATATTGAGAGAGCGGTTAAGTACAGAATACCAAGCCCTTTTGAAAAATGGCCATCCGCACCACAACACAACAGGCGTACTAATCAAGCATTGCAACCAGCGAGAAACATTGTCTAACACAATACTTCCAACCATACCTGTTGAAAGCACCAAAACAGGAACCGTTAAAGCCAGTCCGATCCAAAAGCGATGCAACATATTTCGGTATTCTAAATCATCGTCCCCTTCTGTAACCTCTAAAGGCTCAAGAGTCATTCCACAGATAGAACAAAAACCAGGATGGTCTTGCTGAATCTCTGGATGCATTGGACAAATGTAAACAGCGGAGTTTGACATGCTCACAATTGCCTTCCGTAATTAGGGTCACGCCTTTGAAGATCTTCTGGATTGTGATAATAACGAATTCCGGAATTAGGATCCCTGTGAAATTCTAGGGAATGACTCCATGCCTTTTCTTCAGTTCCAGGCTGTGAAGGATTAGGATTCTCAGATTGTTGGCTAAGCTTAACGGATTGATTTTTCATCGAACAGTTAAACCCCGAATTGTGACCGCCCTGGGAGTATTCGCAAAGAGCAACAAAAAAAGTTGCCATAAGTTATGATTAAGAGATTTTAAAAAAAAGGAGATATAGAAATGTTTCTATTGAAAATTGCTTGCTGCTTTCTTGGAGTTGCCGTATTTGGAGAGGAAAAAGGTTATCGGGTTTTTGATGAAACAACTCCCACTCATGTTAAAGAGTTCTACTTGGAAAATCACACGAAACAGACCCTTGACTTTGTCTTAGCAAAAAAAAAGGAATATCTGCCTCTTAACAAGGGGAAAATGGGAATTTGGGAAGCTTTTGCGTTACTTGAAACCATTATTGACGCAAGTGATCCTGATATTCGTTTACCTCAGTGTTATCACGCATTTCAAACTGCAGAAAAACTGCGACAAGATGGATATCCAAGATGGCTGATTTTAGTGGGTCTCATTCATGATCTAGGCAAGATGCTCACCTTTTATGGAGAGCCCCAGTGGGCTGTTGTAGGAGACACTTTTCCGGTTGGATGTGCTTTTTCTGATAAGGTCGTTTTTTCTGAATATTTTTCTTTTAATCCAGATCTTCATCAGTCTCTTTATCAATCAAAACAGGGGATTTATGCAGAAAAATGCGGCCTTGATGCTGTACATCTATCTTGGGGACATGATGAATACCTCTACCATGTTATGAAAGATCACCTTCCCGAAGAAGCTTCGTATATCATTCGATATCACTCCTTTTATGCGTTACATCATGAAGGAGCTTATCTATATTTATTAAATGAAAAAGATCATTCCTTTCTTAAATGGCTTAAAATTTTTAGCCATTATGATCTTTATTCAAAATCAGATGAATTACTTGATGTTGATACTCTAATGCCATACTATCGCGATCTTGTCAGCGAATTTTTTCCAGAGCCTTTGAATTGGTAATAAATGCTTTCCGAGCAAAAAAAAACCTGGCAGAGCCAGGTTTTTTTATTTGCCCTTCACCGATCTTACATCGAACCAATTCATCGACGGAATGCGCAAAATCTATGAGCTTGAGCCGTTTATAAACATTTATTCGATAAACACAAACAAGGAGAGCGGTAAGCTTACTCAAGAGACAGCAGTAGCAAGTCTATAAAAGACTCCTCAGTTCTCGTCTACAACCGCTCAACAAAATCTAGACAAATCTACACAATCGCATAGATAAATCAGACACGTCAATAGAGCAGTCGTATTGA
>DAHVFY010000080.1 GCA_027316765.1 Parachlamydiales bacterium
GAAACAAAGCACTTCGTGTCCTTGTTCTCCGCTTGCCCTCTTGAGACTCACCCCGCTTTGCCAAATCGCATCCTCGGAGGTAGCGCGCCTACTACACTATATCCGGCAAATAGGAAAAGAAAGGCTGAAGATACCGACTCATCGCGTTACACTGACTGGGAACTTGTGCAGCTTTTAATTGACCATGGTACAGATGAGAGCTAGTCTATCATCCTAAGAAATTGAGTTGCTTGAGGACAGCTTCTTTGTCCTCAAGGTGTTGATTAACGGCGATCCGTTCTGCTTCGCGCAGCAGCTCGCCCATTTTTTTGCTCGGGGGTATGCCCCGTGCAATCAGGTCCTCTGCTTTCACAACAGGGGTGTTTGTTTGAATCCGTTGAATCGCTTTAGTTAGAGAGAGCCTTCTTTCTGCGTGAGTGGAGAGAAAAGCTGTTCTTGTCGTGTCTTCATAGTGAACGGCAAAGATTTCAAGGCAAAGTTCTGAGGAGGGGTTAGCATAAAATTGCGCCCATTCGATAAGTTCTAATTGATCTAGCCAGGAAGAGGGCATCGAAAAAAGAGATTTTGTGTGATGAAGAAACTGGACAAACTCCTTATCTTGGCGAGAGAGTTTGAGATATTCAGAGAGTTCGAGCAGTTCTTCAAGAGAGCTTGTTGGAAAAAGTTCTAGAAGTTCTGCAATGGGCGGTGCATTTTTAGGAAATTTTTCGATCACGCCGACTCTTTTTTTGATCTCCTCAAGAGATAGGGTCTCCAAAGAGGGAAAGATCGTGGGAAGAAGGTTGAGTTTGTGTAGTGTAATGAGTCCTTGGTCAAAGTGAGCAAACTGTGACATTTTTTTGAACTCTTGCCAAATCCTTTCAATAGCAACAGCTGGTACGAGGTCCTTTGCGTGTGCTAAAATTGCATCAAGAGTTGCTTGTTCAATCTGAAAGTCAAATCTTGTGGAGTATCTCACAGCGCGCATCATGCGTAGTCTATCCTCAGCAAATCTGTCGTGAGGGTTGCCGATGGCGCGAATGACTTTTTTTTCTATATCTTCTTGCCCTCCGATAAAATCGAAAAGCTTTTCTTCAATGGGGTCGTAGAACATTCCATTGATGGTGAAATCGCGTCTTTTGGCATCTTCTTCAGGTGTTGCGGGATCGATGCCGGTTGGGCGTCTGCCATCGACGTATCCTCGATCTTGACGAAAGGTTGCAACTTCAAATTGAAATTGATTGTGGACAACGATCACAATACCAAAGGCTACGCCAACGGGGATTGTTTTAGGAAAAAGCGCCTGCACCTCTTCAACCGACGCACTTGTTGCAATGTCGATATCATCAGAGGAACGTTTCATGAGGTAGTCGCGTACCCATCCACCTGCAAAGTAAGCGATAAACCCCGCTTCTTTTAATTTGCGTACGACATCTGTAGCATGAGGCCTAGCCGGCATATGAATCTCCTAAGACCCTGATTGCTACCAAACTTGTCATGATTCTTAGTCTATTGTGTCCAGATGTGTGAGATCGATTTGAAGGACAAGGGTTAATCCCTTGCCGAAAATCGATCTTACACAGATGAGTGCAATAAACAAGAATAATGACAAAAAGATCTATAATACTCCAGCACGAACTGAAGCTTAAGGTTTTTTGTTCTGTTTTGGCTTACAGCATTTCTCATATTTGTAAAAGCTCGCTCATTTGAGACTTGTTTGACGGCTTCTAGTAGCGGGAAATCAAGGAGAGATCTATGATTCATCCATATGAAAATAAAGGTTCTTTCCGATCAGATCATCAATCAGATAGCAGCAGGCGAGGTGGTAGAAAATCCTGCCTCTGTTGTTAAAGAGCTTGTCGAAAACTCTATTGATTCAGGAGCCACTCAGATCACCGTTGAAATTAAGGGCGGCGGGCTGCAGTTAATTCGCGTTATCGATAATGGGTGCGGGATGGAGCGGGATGATGCGCTTCTTTCGTTAGAGCGTCATGCGACATCCAAGATTGTTTCAGCAGACGATTTATTCGCATTGCAGACGATGGGATTTCGTGGTGAAGCGCTTGCATCGATCTCTTCGATTTCAAAACTGACGCTTCTTACAGCATATGAAAGGGGCACTCGTATCGAAGTGGATGGTGGAAAAATTTTAAGTGTAGAGCCCTGCGCGCGCACGCAAGGAACAACCGTTGAAGTGCGTTCTCTTTTTTTTAATGTGCCGGCAAGGAAGAAATTCCAGAAATCAGCTGCGATCTGTGCAAACGAAGTTTCTCGCTCTGTTGCAGCTTTAAGTTTAGCGCATCCGGAAGTAGGCTTTGAGTTGATTGTGCAAGATCGAGCTGCGCTATCAACACCTGATGCTTTGCAACTTATAGATAGAATGGGACATGTTTTAGGCGCAGAATTTTGCAAGAATTTGTTGAACGTGAAAGTGGAGGAGGAGGGATTTGAGCTCTGTGGCTATATTGGAGAGCCAGGTCAAGCTAGACGCCAGAAAACGGGTCAGCATCTTTTTATTAATAAGCGTTCTGTGATTTCTCCTCTTGTCGCATTTGCAGTGCGCGATGCGTACGCAACACGCCTTGATTCTGATCAGCATCCTATTTTTGTTTTGCATCTTAACCTTCAGCCTCATCTTATTGATGTGAATGTGCATCCGCAAAAAAAGGAAGTGAGATTTCGTGAGGAGGAATGGCTAAAGTCTCTTGTTAAAAAGGGGGTTAGCTCTGCTCTGCAAGGAGGGGCAAAAGAGTTATTTTCTTCATCGACTTCCTTTGTTTTTCAAGAACCTGTATCTCAGCCATTTGAGCCCTCCCTTATGTTTAGGGAGACCTCTTTTTTGCCTGACGTTGAAGAGCTGGCTCTTAAATACAAGCCACGCGTGATCGGGATTTATCATCATTTTCTTCTTCTTGAAGAGAGAGAGATGATTTTGGTCGATCTTGCGCTTGCAAGCGAGCGGATCGCGTTCGATCAACTTTCAAAGGGAGAAAAAATTGAGTCTCAAGGGCTAATCATGCCCATGACTTTAGAGGTTTCTGCAAGGGAAGCGGAGCTTATCCAATGCTTCATTGAAGATTTTGAAAATTTAGGAATCAGTATTCGCTCTCTTGGAACGAATGCTTTTATGATTGATGCTCTTCCCTCTTTTCTTGATCCTATAGAGGTTCGCGATACGATCATGGAGATGATCGATCAGCCTTTAAAGGATTTGCGGCAGACAAGAAAAGAAAAGTTTGTCAAAATCGCATCTCGATCTGTGAGACGCAAGCATTTTTCTCTTTTTGAAGCGGAGGCGATCTATGAGGAGCTGTTGAAGACTTCATCTCCCAAATTTGCTCCGGATGGTAAGCAAACAATGATGCATTTAAATGTAGAAGATCTTAGTAAATTGTTTAAATAGTGGGATATCTTCATGAAACGTATAAAAAAATTACAAACGCAGCTCTCTTTTTGGGGTGTTGATGGGTGTGTTGTTGAAAATTCGGTAGATCTTCTTTATCTCACAGGGCTTACGCTTTCAGCCGGTAGTCTGCTTGTTTTGCCGGATGCTGTGTGTCTTTTTGTCGATGGCAGGTATCGGGAAATGGTAAAAGAGAGTGGAGTTGTCTCTCATGGAGAGATTCAAGATCTGGAGCATCAGCTGAAAAATAAAAAAATAGGATTTGATAGTAATACGACAGCTTATCAACGCTATGTGAAATTGGAAAAGATGGGATGTTCGCTTAAAGCGATCGCAGGGCTTACTAAGGAGTTGCGTGTTATTAAGGATGAACAAGAGATTGCTCTTTTGAAAAAAAGTGGAAGTCTTGCAATACGCGGCATTGAATACGTTGCACGTCTTTTAAGACCGGGTGTTACAGAGAGAGAGCTTGCTAAAAAATTTGAGATTTTTTGCCTTGAAGAGGGGGCTGATGGGCTTTCATTTCCTCCCATCATTGCTTTTGGTCCAAATAGCGCACTGCCTCATTATCGATCAGCAGGAGGCGTGTTAAAAGAGGGCGAGATCGTGATGATCGATGCAGGAGTTGTTTTAAATCGGTACTGCTCAGATCTCACAAGGATGTTCTTTTTTGGCAAAGAGGATGCTGAGCTAAGAAGGATGTATGATGCAATAAGAGAGGCTCAGCAGCTGGCTCTTTCTCTTTGTCAGCCGGGAGTTGCTGTTAGAACGCTTGATGAAGCCGCTCGCAAAAGTTTGCAGCAGGCAGGATTTGAAGATCTTATCGTGCACGGGTTAGGTCATGGAGTTGGGTTAGAAGTTCATGAGTTTCCTTCGGTAAATATGAAGGGAGATGATAAGGATGTTCTTCTACAAGCTGGGATGGTGATTACTATTGAACCCGGTCTTTATTTGCCAGGTAAAGGGGGAGTCAGGTATGAAGATACTGTAATTATTACGGAAAACGGCTATGAATTTGCGCTATAGATTATTTCTTTGGATCGGCAGTCTTTTTTTAATAGCTTTTGTAGCTTCTTTCTTTTTTGAGACTCGAATTACACAAAGGAAGCTTGAAACGGCAAAAAAAGTTTTACGTACTAACATTATTGATTTAAACGAAAAAAAGAGAGAAAATATTGAAGAATTTTTAGCTTCAGTGATTGCTGAGACACAAGCGGATATTTCTTCTCTTTTGCAAAATCTCTCTGAATATGAACAATTGTTTATCGGTTTTGCTCCCACAGAAGAGGCACTTAGCCGTGGAACTTGGTTTTATTCTGCAACAAATCTTGTAGCGAATAAATGGGTCGATTTTATTCAAAATACAGATGATGGGAAGTTGTCATCTCTTATTATTCCCAATATTGGTGCTATGCGAGGAGGATGCAATTTACCTATAGACAACGATACAAGCTGGGTAACGCTTGAGGGACATGAGCCTTTCATCGGTGTTCGATTTTACATGGATCCGGGAAGAAGTGTGTTGCCTATACTTCAACTTCTACCTGGAGTGAATCCGGATATTTATGTGCTTTTTGAAGTGGATCATCTCCAACCTTTTATTGATAGTTGGCAAGAAAAGTATCATTTAGCTTTTTTAGATCCATTTTTTGCTGCTTTAAAAAAAGCTGCTTCTTATTTGGAGGGAATCCCAAAAAATATCGTTGAAAGGGGGAAGTGGATTGAAGCAAAGATAGCAATGGGTAAGCCTTCCGCAGTTCCCAATCAGCCGATCCGTTGCGTGCCCCATCTCGAACCTAGAATGAAGCAAACTGTAGAGAAGCTTTTAATTAAAACTGATGAACTATTCATGATCTGGCGTGCAGCTTTTTTGTTGACGCATGGTCCTTTTGTAGATGCAGCGCCATCGGGAATTGCACGTTTTCCTCATGAACAAGCAACTGGGGAAGGAGTGTTACTTAAAGACGTATTTTATAATACAACGCTTTTTGATGATGCAGCTTATTATAATGCGCATCTTCCAAGCGTTAGCTGTTGGCATCCCTCAACATCTCTTGCAGTTATTCACCCCGAAGGAATCCCTCATGTGTATCTTGGGAACACCTTGAAGATTCCTTTTAAAGACAAGGTGGGATATCTCACCTTGGGAAAAGATATTGATACAATTTTACTTAAACTTGTGTTGCCAATGAACCAAACAGGTTTTATTGTGCATGCTGGGGAAATCATTAGTGCTTTTGATGAAAATGGGCATAAGATTCAGCCTCCTAAGGATTTTCCCGTTAAAGAGATCATTTCTAATAAGAGCGGAGAGGTAGAGTGGGAAGGCGAGCAGTATTTTTATTTACACATGATTCCCTTTCCTTCGATAGATTTGCACTTTTTTATTATTAATCCAGATAAAAAAGAGTTTGCATTTGTCAATGAGCTCGATAAAGGAGCTAAAAAACTCATCGAATCTCTTTCATTAGATATGCGTCTTGTTGCTGTTATTTCTCTTTTTGTTGTTTTATTAATTTTACACGGCTTATCGAAGAGAATTTCACGTCCCGTTACGCAGTTGGCCAGTGCAGCTAAATTGGTGGGTGAAGGGCATTTGGACAACATTGTGCTTCCCGTTGTCTCTTTTGGAAAAAATGATGAACTCTCTAGCTTATGCACCTCTTTCGCAGAAATGGTGAAAGGGCTCCAAGAGAAAGAAAAAGTTCAAGGGGTTCTGAATAAAGTGGTTTCTAAAGAGATTGCTCAAGAGATTTTGAAGGGGAACGTGCATCTTGGTGGAGAAGAGAAAGTTGTGACCGTTCTTTTTGCTGATATTCGTAATTTCACAGCGCTTACTTCTAAAATGGCGCCGATTGATGTCATTGAACTTTTAAATACATGCATGACGAAAATATCAAAAGTGATCGACGAGAAGGGCGGCGTCATTGATAAGTACGTTGGAGATGAGGTCATGGCACTTTTTGGAGCCCCCTTGGAAAGACCGGATAGTGCCCTTAAAGCGGTTGAAAGTGCTTGGGAAATGCTTGCTGTGTTAAAGGCGTGGAATATGGAGCGAAAGGCGAAAGGGCTTGTGGCAATTGAGATGGGAATAGGTGTTCACACCGGAGTGGTTCTTGCAGGCAACATGGGCGCTGAAAACCGGCTGAACTACACAGTGCTTGGCAGAAATGTCAATCTTGCGTCTCGTCTTTGCTCCGCTGCAGAAGGAGGAGAAGTGCTCATTACGCGTAGTACTTATGATGCTCCTGGTGTTAAACAACATATCGATGTGGAGACGCCCATTTCTATTACACTCAAGGGATTTACAGAAGAGATCGAAGTGTACCGCTTGAAAGGGTTGAAAGGATGAGTTTTCGTTCAAAAGTTTTTGTTGGCTATTTTGTTGTGTTTGTTTTGTTTTTGATCCTTTTGATCCCCTTAATTAACCTTATGGTGGGAAGAATTGCGATTAACTCCCTTGAAACTTCCACAAGAAGTCTTATTGGCATCGTCCAGGGAGCAAAAGATGAAGCA
>DAHVFY010000081.1:0-401 GCA_027316765.1 Parachlamydiales bacterium
AATCATCAAAACAATTTCTGACATCGTTCCCGACGCGATCCTTCACTTTGGAGATGCCTTTGTTTCGAAAGCTCTACTCGAATTTGCTTCTGATCCACGAATACGTTTATATGCGCACGTCACAGAACACCCCTACCGAACCGATCCTAAACATGCATTTACACATCAAATTGGATGTGATCCTTCTACTTTTGCACGAGAAATTGCGCCATATCTTCCCAAACAAACCTCTTGGTTAAATCTTTGGAAGGAATATGCTCATGCAATTGAAGAAAATCTAGAGATTCCAACTGAAGAAATCTCAGAACCTGGAATTATCTGGTGGCTTTTACAAAATAGCGCAGCCAAATACGCTCTTTTTTTTGCAAATGGCATGCCTGTACGCGATGCGAACAATTTCT
>DAHVFY010000081.1:411-6656 GCA_027316765.1 Parachlamydiales bacterium
CAAAAGAGCGCTGCGGCCCTATCTTCACAAATCGCGGCGTCTCTGGAATTGATGGCAATATCGCAACCATTGCCGGCATAAGCGAAGGTTGCGGTCGCCCTCTTATTGCTGTTATCGGCGATCAAACGGCGCTTCACGATCTGAATTCACTCTCGCAACTCAAAAAGACAAATTTTCCTGTCATCCTTTTCATAATTAACAATCATGGAAGCGGCATATTTTCTTTTCTTCCCGTTCATGAAAACACACCTTCTTCTGTTTTTGAAGAGTATTTTGCAGCAGCACATAAAATCCACTTCGAACACGCAGCTGCGCTTTTTGATCTTCCTTATTATCACCCAACAAGCCTCAAAGAGTTAAACGAGGTACCACTTACGCAATCTTGTATCGTTGAACTTACAACGGACAGAGCAAAAAATTTCACTTTTCGAAAAAAAATTGAGGAGTTTTATGAAAGCTGTTTTGCTACACGGATTCCTGGGGAATCCGGATGATTGGGAAGGGGTGATTCAACATTTAGAAAAAGCGTATGAGTGTTACGCTCTTCCCCTTCCTGAAAAACTAGAAGAATTTCCGGATCTTTTAGACAAATACAACATTGCAAGCTGCACTCTTATCGGATACTCAATGGGAGGAAGGGTGGCATTGCAATTGTATCAAAAATATAAAGCAAGAATTGAAAAACTCGTCCTTCTCTCCAGCCACTTTGGGCTCAAAGAGGAAGACGAGCGGCAAAAACGCTGGGAAGAAGATTGTATTTTAGCAAAAAAACTAGAAACTCTCCCCATCGATGAATTTCTAGCATTTTGGTACTCGCAGCCATTATTTGCAGGATTTGAAATGCCAAAAAGACGCTTGGCTATCGATAAGACCTATCATAGCACTCTTATAAGAAACTATAGTCTAGGAAAACAGCCGTTACTCTCTCCTCCCGAAGATGCTTTACTTCTCTATGGAGAACTCGACACAAAATACAAAAACATCTACCGCACATTTCCTCAAGCAAAATCCATTCAAGGATCAGCTCACGCCATTCATCTGCAAAACCCCAAAGAAGTCGCTGATTCCATCGTTTTTGAAAAAGATTTGAGGTTGAAATAACAAAATCTTTATCGTACACTTCAATACATACCAAAGGGAGCTCTTATGGACTGGCTATCTTGTGGCACTTACACCGATATCAAATATCACAAAAGTCATGGCATTGCAAAAATCACAATCAATCGACCAGAAGTGCGCAATGCTTTTCGACCTCTAACTGTACAAGAGATGTCGCATGCACTCAACGATGCGCGTGATGATCAAGAAATTGGTGTTGTTATCCTAACAGGAGAAGGCAGAGATGCTTTTTGTTCAGGCGGTGATCAAAGAATCCGGCAAGAAGCAGGATATGCTGATCTAAAAGGCGTTCACCGATTAAATGTTCTTGATTTTCAAAAAGAGATCAGAGCTTGTCCAAAGCCTGTGATCGCAATGGTTGCAGGTTACGCTATCGGAGGTGGTCATGTTCTTCACGTTATGTGCGACTTAACAATTGCAGCAGAGCATTCTCTCTTTGGACAAACAGGCCCTAAAGTAGGTTCTTTCGATGGTGGTTTTGGCGCAAGCTACTTAGCAAGACTTGTTGGGCAAAAAAAAGCACGGGAGATTTGGTATCTCTGTAGAAAATACACAGCTCAGGAAGCTCTTGAAATGGGGATGATAAACTGTGTTGTCCCTTATGAAAAACTAGAAGAAACAACCATTGCTTGGTGTCAAGAAATCTTACAACATTCGCCACTTGCCATTCGCTGTCTAAAGTCGGCGATGAATGCTGATTGCGATGGGCAGTCGGGTCTACAAGAGTTGGCCGGTAACGCTACACTCCTTTATTACATGACAGAGGAAGCACAAGAGGGGCATAAAGCTTTCTTAGAAAAAAGAAAACCAGACTTTGCTAAATTTCCAAAGAGGCCATGAATTCAATGAGCCCACTACGCGCTTTTATCATTGCTTCTCGCCCAAAAACGTTATTCATCAGCATTTGCCCCGTTATCATCGGGACATCACTTGCCCCCGTTTTTCACTTTTGGCCTTTTTTCTACACTCTCCTAACAACTCTTGGAATCCAAATCACCTCTCACTATGCAAGCGACTATTTTGATTTCGTCAAAGGAAAAGAATCGAAAAAAGGATTTGTCAAAGTTCTAGATGCCGGCATTTTAGAAGTGGGTGCAATGAAATGGGCAACAATCCTTGCAACTTTATCAACAGCATTACTTGGCTCTTATCTTGTTTGGCTAGGTGGTCCTATCTTTGGCGCCAGCTTAATAATTGCCCTAGCTCTTGCTCTTCTTTACAATGGAGGACCCTGTCCCATCACGTATTTAGGAATCGGTGACATTCTCGCATTTGCTTTTTATGGCCCCATTGCAGTTGCAGGTACTTATTACCTACAAACCCAAACTTTTTCTTTTGATGCTCTCATTGCTGGAATCTCCCCGGGAGCTATTGCAGCATCCATTCTAATGCTCAATAATTTGCGCGATATTGAAGAAGATCGTGCAGTTAACAAGAACACTCTTCCCGTTCGCTTTGGAGAACGGTTTGGCAAAATAACTTACCTAATCACAATGACAGCAGCTTGCAGCGCTCCTCTTTTCTTACACAAATTTTTCCCTCTTCTGCTTTTTATCCCTGTATTTTTTTTAGCCCGCTCTGTCTTACAAAATAAGGACCCTCATGGATATCACTCCCTCCTCAAGCAAACAAGTCTCATGCTTATTGCCTGTACGCTCCTCTTTTGTGTGTAATTTAGAGGGACGCTCTAGGTTAATTCTTCATTTACAAGAAGGATCAAAAGAAAGTTGGGGAGAAGCGGCACCTTTGCCTGGATGGAGCGAAGAATCTCTTGAAGATATCGTGAAACAAGCGATCACTCTAACTCCCCCTTTTGCCCCTTCTCTTACATTCGGCATGCTCTCGGCCCTTGCAAATCTACGCGATCCCCTACCTGATATCCCGCCCGTTCCTGTTTCCTATTTTCTGAGCGGAACTTTATCAGAAATCGGTGTGCAGGCAGAAAAAGCCATTCTCTCGGGATTCAAAAGCGCAAAATTAAAAATTGGACATCTGGATTTCAACGAAGCACTTTATCTTGTACGACAACTCAAAGACCACCTTTATTTACGCCTTGATGTCAATCAAGCATGGGATCTAGATGAAGCGCTCTCTTTTTTCTCCCATTTTAAAAAAGAAGATTTTGATTATGTAGAAGAGCCTTTAAAAAACCCTGAAGAGCTTCGTTTCTTTACTCATCCCTTTGCGTTAGATGAATCTCTAAGAGATAATTTCTTTATCGACCACCCTCTTTTAAAAGCGCTTGTCATCAAGCCCACTCTTCACGAAGACTGGCTAAAATGGCTTGGACGAGGAAAAGAAATTATCCTCAGTAGCGCTTTTGAAAGCGATCTTGGGCATGCGCACCTTGCACTTTTAGCCTTCCGATTAAAACTTAATAGAAATCCTCTTGGACTTGGTACATTCAGTTACATACGCGATACACTTTTAGAAGAACCGTTAGAACTCGACAATGGTCATCTGATTTTACCACAAAAAATCTCCGTCAAAAAAGAACTTCTTCATGCGCTTCCACTGCCTCACTGATAAAGAAAAAAGAGAGATTCAACCTCTTCTTTTTTCTCAACCGGCTTGCTTTTACGCAAAAAAAGATCTTGAAACTCTTACAAAACTCATCTCCTGCTGGAGCCAGGAAATGGCAGCATTTCCTGTAAATCCTCGCCTGAACACGTTACCCAAAATGCCGCCGGATGTTAAAAATGCAGCAACGCTTCTTTTTACCTCAGGAAGCACAGCAAACCCAAAAATTGCTTATCATAGCCTAGAAAATTATGAATTTAGTGCGCGTGGTACAAATGAAGTTTTAAAGCTCAATCAAGAAGATCGTTGGTTGCTCTCTTTACCTCTTTTTCACGTAGGAGGCATCGCAATTGTCTTTCGTTGTGCACGTGCACAAGCTACAATTGTTCTTTCTGAACTCCCTTTAATAGAAGCGATTCTGTGTCATAATATCACGCACATCTCTCTTGTTCCGACACAGCTCTATCGCCTCTTACAAGAAGATCCTAGCAAAGTGCAAAAATGCGCACAGCTGCTTAAATGCATCCTTCTCGGGGGTGCCCCAATTGGAGACTCTCTCTTTCAAAACGCTATAAAAGCTGGCCTTCCCGTTCATAAGACCTACGGTCTAACAGAAATGACAGCGCAAGTAACAATGGATCCTTACCCGGGAGCTCTTCCCTACCGAGAAATCAAAATTGCAAAAGATGGAGAAATTCTCGTGAAGGGAAAAACTCTCTTTCAAGGATATGATGGCAACGCTGTCACACTTAATGAAGAAGGATGGTTTGCAACAAAAGACCTCGGTCGTTGGACACCCCATCACACTCTTGAGATCCTCGGGCGCAAAGACAACATGTTCATTTCCGGAGGAGAAAATATTCAACCCGAAGAGATTGAATTAGCTCTTTTGAGCCTTCCTTATATTATAGAAGCTGTTGTAGTTCCTAAAAGCGATCCTGAATTCGGAATGCGTCCTGTAGCCTTTATTAAACAGGAAAACCCTGTAAAAGATTTTGAAAATATCGCAGAAATGCTCAAAGAAAAACTCCCCTCCCACAAAATTCCCATTAAATTCTTTACTTTGCAAGAAACCTTAACTTTAAAACAAAATCGAAAAGAATTATCCAAGCTCGCTGAGCAAGTCTAATAATTGCTGAGGTAAAGGAATTGTTGTGCCAGCTTTTTTATCAACGGACACATGGACTGTGGATGATTTTCCCGTCTCTTTATCATTACAATAAACCTTATAATTTAAGGTAAACGAAGAAGTACCAATACGTCCTAAAACAAGATCAATTTTAACAAGATCTCCAACTTTTACAGGAGCATAATAGTCAGATTCTGCATGTACAATTGGCATCAAATAATCTGATGACATCAGCATCCTTCCAACCGTAAATCCCCGCTCTGCTAAAAAAGACTCAAAAGCCTCAACGCAGAGTCTAAGTTGTTCAGTAAAAAAGAGAACACCCGTTGCGTCCGTATCCCTCAAAAAAATTCTCGTCATGTATGTGTGCATAAGTTTTTACATGATAGCAATTTTTCCTAAAATCCGCGATATAAAATTAATTTTTTATTTATAAAGAATTTTCTAAGTCATTCATTTCTAATGAGGAATAGGGTGTTCAATATCATATTTTTGGGCTCACAATCATTTTTAAAATAGGGAGTGACGTTGTGAAAAATAAACAAGTCGCCTATAATTTGGTCCTTTATAGACATCAATACAAGTGTAAGAATTATGGATCAAATACCTCTCGATGATACAAGCATCACGTATTTCTTAGATGAAATGCAGCAAGAGGAAAAGGCTCAACATGCAGACGACTTTCTTCTGCGTGGCGAACTTGCTCTTTTGCAAGGTAATTACGCAAAAGGATTAGATCTCTTTGATCTTGGAGCTAAGTGCGATCCTAATAATGCAGAGCTTTTTTTCCGCCAGGCGATCTCTCTTTTTGAGTATGGAACTGAAGAGGGAAAAGAAAAAGCTCTATTTCTTGCATACAAAAAATTCCGCACGGCAGCAACATTAGATCCACAATTTTTTGACAACTGGCATGCATGGGGCAATCTACTCAACCTTCTTGGAACGACACAGAAAGAGCCTCGTTATTTTTTTGAGGCTGAAGAAAAGTATCGCGAAGCAATCCATCTAGCTGAGCATCAAAAAGCAGATCTCCTAGCAGAGCTTTACTGGGATCTTGGAACCACATGGATGCATATCGCAGAACACTCAGGCGAAGCATGCGATGCAAACTCTGCACTCGAAGCTTTTCGTAAAACAGCCTCTTTGCAGGAGAGACTGCCCGCACAATTTTGGAATGATTTTGGCACAGCGGCACTACTACTAGCAGAACGCATCATCGACATTCGACTCTACGTCAAAGCAATTAGTTGTTTCAAACACGCGATTTCGATCGAGGGTAACAACTATGAACACTGGATCTCTTTAGCTGAAACACTTGAGTCTCTCTATGAACTCACACACGATGATGATCATTTTTCTCAAGCAAGCGAATGTTTTGCAACAGCTGCTGGACTTCAGCCACACGAAATCTCCATCTGGCTTGACTGGGCTCAACTTCTCTCTACCTCAGGTAGACGCACCTCCGACACAAAAAGAC
>DAHVFY010000082.1 GCA_027316765.1 Parachlamydiales bacterium
TGAAAATTGAGACCTGAACCGAGATCTTGAACAATCTCGTAAATCCATCCATTAGCTGTGCAGAAATTCTCTATTACCCCGAATTGTGACCTATTTCTTCAGACGATTTTCCAAGGCGTTAAGTTCTTCTGCAAGAGCTTGAGGGAGCTTGGGTTCGAACTGTTTGAAGTAGTTGCGCATCTCTTCAACTTCTTTAATATATTCATGCTTATCAACATGAGTTAATAAAGCAAGCGTCTCCTCTTTAAGATCAAGACCTGCCCTATCAAGTTCTTTAGGAAGATAGCCGATTGGAGTTTCAACGGCTTCGGCAGCTTCATCCGTCCTTTCAAAAATCCACTTCAACACACGACTATTTTCTCTAAATCCAGGCCAAAGAAATTTTCCTTCTTTCGATTTGCGAAACCAATTAACACCAAAGATCTTAGGCATCTTCTTTGGATTTCCTTTTTTTCCCATATCTAGCCAATGGGCAAAATAATCCCCCATGTGATATCCGCAAAAGGGAAGCATTGCAAAAGGATCGTGTCTAAGAACACCTATGACGCCTTTTGCAGCAGCAGTCATTTCAGAGGAGATACTAGCGCCTATAAAGACTCCGTGTTGCCAAGAAAAGGCTTCGAAAACAAGAGGAACGACACTAGCTCTTCTTCCACCAAAAATCATCGCAGAAATCGGCACTCCTTTAAGGTCATTCCATGCAGGATCGAGAATTGGACACTGTCTTGTCGAAACAGTAAAACGGGCGTTGGGATGGGATGCAGGAGTTCCAAGATGGGGCGTCCAATCCTCTCCACGCCAACTTGTTAAATGAGCTGGAACATCTTTCGTCATACCTTCCCACCAAACATCACCACTTGAATCTAGTGCTGTATTCGTGAAAATTGTATTCTTAGCAATTGTTTTCATCGCATTAGAATTGGAAGCGAAAGAAGTTCCAGGTGCAACGCCAAAAAAACCGGCTTCTGGATTAATCGCATAAAGACGGCCATCTTCGCCAAAATGCATCCACGCAATGTCATCGCCAACACATTCAATTTTCCAACCGGGAAGAGAGGGTTCTAACATAGCTAAATTCGTCTTGCCACATGCGCTTGGAAACGCCGCGGCAATGTATTTCTTCACTCCTTCAGGATTGGTAATTCCAATAATCAACATGTGTTCTGCAAGCCATCCCTGATCCCGCGCCATACAAGATGCAATGCGCAAAGCAAAGCATTTTTTCCCAAGTAGTGCGTTACCTCCGTAACCACTTCCAAACGACCAAATACTTCTCTCCTCAGGAAAATGAACAATGTATTTTTGATCCGCTCTGCAGGGCCACATTTTATCTTTTTGTCCCTTTTCTAAAGGAACTCCAACGGAATGAATGCAAGGAACAAAAAAACCACTTCCAAGCAATTCTAAGACCTCTTTCCCCATACGAGTCATGATTTTCATATTGCAAACAACGTATGGAGAATCTGTCAGCTGAACACCGATGTGTGCATAGGGAGAACCCGTTGGGCCCATGCTAAAAGGGATCACATAAAGAGTGCGTCCACGCATGCAACCTTTGAAAAGTCCCTTGAGAAGGGTTTTCATTTCTTGAGGATCACGCCAATTATTCGTCGGTCCCGCATCCTCTTTCAATTTGGAACAAATAAATGTTGCATCTTCTACTCGCGCAACATCATCGGGATCGGAATGGCACCAAAAACTACCAGGGCGTTTTGAAGAGCTCAGCGGAACAAAAACTCCTTTTTCTACGAGTTCTTGTGCTAATTGATTGTACTCTTCATCTGAACCATCACAAATATGAATATGATCTGGCTGACAGAGATCGGCGATCTCTTGAATCCAAAGGCGCAAACGTTCGTTGTTCATCAAAGGTTCTTACGTTTTTTAAACTTATCGAGATATTCTAAAGCTTTTCCGGTTCCAAGGCAAACTGCAAGTAAGGGATTTGGAGCAACGATCACAGGAAGACCTGTCTCTTTAATTAAAGCCTTATCTAAGCCTTTAATTAGCGCACCACCGCCTGCAAGAACCATTCCTCGTTCAACAAGGTCAGCTGCAAGTTCAGGGGGACATTTTTCAAGAGTTAATTTAACGCTTTCGATAATCTGCTGTATCGGTTCAGCAAGACACTCGCGAATCTCAACAGAATTAATCCTTTTCGTAATAGGAAGTCCCGCCACTTGATCGCGTCCGCGCACTTCCATTTCAAGCTCATTGTCTCCTAGAGGATACGCGGAGCCAATCGTCATCTTGATCTCTTCCGCAGTACGAGGACCTATCATCAAATTATAAGTACGACGCATATAATTGACGATACAGTCATCAAACTCATCACCTGCAATACGCAAAGAGCGGGATTCAACGATACCACCAAGAGAAATAATCGCAATCTCCGTCGTTCCGCCACCCACATCAATGATCATATTTGCAAAAGCCTCGTGTACAGGCAATCCGACGCCAATTGCAGCTGCCATAGGTTCTTCAATCAAAATCACCTCTTGTGCACCGGCGCGCAAAGCAGAGTCTTCAACTGCACGTTTTTCTACACCTGTTATGCCAGAGGGCACAGCGATCAAAATTTTTGGGCGAAAAAGACTGCGTGTAGGAGTCACTCTTTTAATAAGAGCTTTTAACATTCCTTCCGCAATTTCAAAATCAGCGATGACACCATCCTTCATAGGGCGAACAGCATGAATTTTACGCGGAGTTTTTCCAAGCATTGCTTTTGCTTTGTGACCCACTGCCAACACTTCATTCGTAACGGAATCAACAGCTACAACTGAAGGTTCTGCAAGAACAATCCCCTTCCCTCTTACGTACACAAGCGTGTTAGCTGTTCCCAAATCGATGCCGATATCGCTCGAAAGCAATCCAGAAACCTGACCACATTTATCCATAAGGTTTCTCAAGGTCGAAGCGACGACATCGTTTACACTACTGTTATTCTTTTTTGCCATAATTTAAAAATTTTTAAGTTTTGAGAAGTTCAAGCACATCTTCCCATGTCAATTTCGCAATGGCCTCATCATCGCAGCTAACAACTTTCTTGACCAATCCTTTTTTTCGTCGTTGCAGTTCTGCAATTTTTTCTTCAATAGTTCCAAGCGTAATTAACTTGTAAGCTGACACAGATTTTTTCTGACCGATCCTGTGCACACGGTCTGTTGCCTGATTTTCCACGGCAGGATTCCACCACATATCATAATGGATCACCGTATCGGCGCCCACAAGATTTAAACCCGTCCCTCCTGCCTTTAAAGAGACAAGGAAAACAGGAATTGCCGGATCTTCATTAAACTGCTTCACCACTTCTAAACGATTTTTGCTCGAACCGTCTAGATATACAAAGCGTATTCCCTTTTGTACAAAATCTTCTCGCATAATCTGAAGCATACGCGTATATTGCGAGAAAATAACAGTTTTATGTTTACCTTCTACTAAAGTTTGCAAAAGATCCATTAACATTTCATACTTCGCAGAATCTCCAGTTTCCGCTTTCTCTTTTGCAAAAATAGCTGGATGACAACAGATCTGCTTCAGACGTGTAAGCGTTGCGAGGACATGAATTTGCACGCGGTCAAAGCCGTCTCTTTCAACAAGCTTCACGAGCTCATCTCGAGCAGATTCTGCATAAGAGCGATAAAGCGCTTGTTGGACATCGGAGAGTTGGCAATGATACGTAATTTCTGCAACAGGCGGCAGATCAGAGAGCACATCGCTTTTCATACGACGCAAGATAAACGGAGAAATTTTCTTGCGAAGATACTCAATATTTTTTACATGTTCAGCCCCTGATACACGCACATATTTTTCAACAAATCGATCGTAGCTACTTAAGAATCCCGGCATAAGAAAATCAAAAAGACTCCACAACTCATCCAATGAATTTTCAATAGGCGTTCCCGAAAGAATCAGTCTGTGATCTGCTTGCACCATTTTCACTGATTTTGCGTTACGCGTTCCTCGATTTTTGATGTGTTGGGCCTCATCCAAAATCACATAAGAAAAGTGGATAGATTTATAGCTCTCAATATCCTTTTGCAAGAGAGTATAAGAAGTGATGACCACATCATTTTCTTCTAGGCCCTCAATGATTTTCTTTCTGTTCACAGGAATACCATCAACAACGACAGCTCTAATTTTTGGATTAAATTTACTAAACTCCTCTTTCCAATTGTATAACAACGATGTTGGGCAAACGATAAGAGAAATTCCTTTTTTCTTAGAGATGTTTTGCGTGATTGCAACGATTGCTTGAAGAGTCTTTCCAAGACCCATATCATCTGCCAAAATTCCATTTAGAAACATTAAACGAAGTCTTTCCAACCAACGAACACCATCAAGCTGATACGATCTAAGTGTTGCGCGCACCGCTTGAGGAACTTCGGATACAGTGAGCTGCTGCTCTCCGAGCATCTGTTGTCGAATGGTCATCAGCTGATCGGAAACAATAAAATTAACGGGCAATCCTTCAAATTGATCAGCATCTACACTTGCTAAACTCCAAATAGGACGCTGCATCGTATGATTATCTAAAACAGAAATCCCAAGCTCATCAAAGATCTGAACAAGAGGTGATAGTTTTTCTAAATCAAGAACGAGAATTTTAGAAAGTTTTCCTCCTTCTTGCCCCTTTTTCGCTTTGGACTTCCCTCCTTCAAGTTCAATAAATGCTTTACGCGATGCCATGCATTCCCAAAGCAAATCTAACTTAGTCCCTAACAGATGACCATTCACTTTAAGTTCAATCTCATACTGATCAATTCTGTCAGTATGACGCAAATTCAATTCAAATTTAGTTTCATCATAAATAAATTGATCAAGAAGATTCTGAGGACAATTAAATGTCACAAGATGCTGATTACGCGGAATGATATCCGTCATAAATTCAACAATTTTCTTGTCAGACTTCGACTCATAAACCCCCGTATCAGGATTGAACAAGAAATCTTGAAACAAATCTTCAATAATTCTTCTCTCTTCTACCAAATTACGTGCCAAAATCCCCTGAGGCGTAACAAATGACGCCACATCCTCATAAGTGAGCTTATCTGCAACCGCAGGAATTTTATTTCCGTCGTACTTAAAATGTAAAACAGCTTCAAGCTCTCCATTCAAAAAAGAAATATCGCATTCAGCTTCTACACTACCAACAAAGGGAAGCGTCACAAAATCTTGAATCACCTCATCATTTGCAATCTCTGCATAGCGAGCAAGCTCAGGAAGTGCATTTTCAACAAATGTTCCAAATAAAGGTTCTGGAACAGTCATGTCTCGAATAGAGCGCAGGTTCCGTAAATGGACTCTTGTAATTGCTTGAGGGAATCTATAATAAATTCCTCGGAAAAACATCCCGGGTTTTACACATTCAAATAATCGCACTTCTTCCAAAGTAAACAATTCATTCTCAACAATAATCTTAGGATTCACAAGAATCTTGGAAACCGGCGGCTCAATATACTCAAGAAAAAACCGCAAACTTGCAGGCGTTAGAGAAAAACGAACAGGAGTTTCAAAGCTACCTTCATAAAGTCCTGGAAGCAAAGGAAAATCATCTTCACTCTGAGAAAAATGGGTTTTTTTAAACTTTTCGCTGGCAGTTTCATACATGGTAGCCAAAATCATCCCAAAAACCACGGCATCAATATGCGCAATGCGTAAAGCCTTTTCAGAGTTTGCCCCGTCCTGAACACGAGCATAATCAACAATCATGCGAACAACATCTCTTTGAGACTCATCAAAAGATTGCAAGGAAAACCGCAACCTTTTTCCCCCAATGAAAACGACCTCTTCATAACGAAGCGCTTCCAAAAATTCTTTTACATTAGGAACATGAAGAGGCTTAGAGCGTATTGGCAATCTTAAAGCCAACTGAATCTCAACAGGACCTCTGGACTCTCCCTCTTGTAAAGTAGGTAAATTAAAAATCAACGCTAGCTCAGCTTTATCAAATCCCGATTCTTCTTTGGGGCGAAAAAATAAAGAAGAAGCCAAAAGTTGTGAGGAGTAGACATACTCCTGAAGGAGCTGCTTTTGAAATTGCTCCTCTTGTCTTTGAACCTCTTTTGTCTCTGCTTCTTTAAATTTTTCCATCAATTTCTTGCGTTCTTCTGCATCAAAACCACTTTTTTTAGAAAGATCAGCTTCTTTAGAATAAGCAACCAGGATTTTATCAAGATTTTCCTCTAAATAAAAAACCAAAGCGGCCAAATGTTGACAATCATAGTTGTAAGGGCAATCACAATTAGAATCGATCGCTTCACACTCCAGTCTGTCAATTTCAATTTCACTTTCATAATGATTTTCATATTGCCCTAGAATACGCCCACTAATTCGGATCGTTTTGCTATCCAAATGGAGCAGTTTTGCCGAAACAACTTTTTCCTGCTCAAACATCTCTTTCCCCTCTTTCACTATAGAGGAGGAAAAGTCCTGTCTAATTTTGCGAAAATTTAACATGCCGCTCACTCTCGTTGATACACAAATGCTTTTACCTTTTTTTTTAAACCTGTGCAAGAAAAAATCCACATTTCCTTCTTAGACCCTGATTGCTACCAAACTTGTTGATATTTTTCTTTAGTGTGCCAAGATGCAAAAGATCGATTTGAAGGACAAG
>DAHVFY010000083.1 GCA_027316765.1 Parachlamydiales bacterium
CGTGCACCGCCGCCGTAACAAGCTCCCCCTCAACTTCAAATAGGTCACAATTCGGGGTTTAAGCTAAAGAGATTGCGATTAAAGAGCGCTCACCGTTAAGGTCCCATTCCGTACCAAGCTCGCATAAGTCAAAAAGAACACCCACAGCGAGCACCTCACCCAAAATATAACTTCCGTGCACTTCAAAGCATTGCTTCACTCGCTCCGTTGTCTCCATCTGCACGCGGATTCTATCTGTCACAGCAAATCCAAGATCTCGTCGCATTGTATTAATCTTATTCACCATCTCACGTGCCAACCCCTCCATAAGAAGCGGCTCAGTAAGTGTTGTGTCTAAGACAATCGTAATCCCATTTTCCGTTGCAGCGACCATTCCAGAAAGAACGTGGCGTTCAACTGCAACATCCTCAGAAGAAAGGGAGATTTTTTCTCCTTCTACTTCAAGAACAATCTCCTTGCCTTGTAAAAGAGCTTCCAACTGCTCAAGACTCAAATGCCCCGTTGCTTGATGCACAGCATTCATTAATTTTCCGACTTTCTTACCAAGCACACGGAAATTAGGCTTGGCAACAAGCGATACAAAATTCTTCTCATCAGAAGAAAATATCACTTCCTTTACATTTAACTCATCTGCAATCAACTGCTTTTGTCGTTCAAGAGCTGCACGTACATGAGCATCCGCTGTAATCACATGCGCCTTAGCAAGAGGTTGTCTTACCTTAATCTTATGTTCCTTGCGAAGACCATGCGCCCCACTCACTACCGTCTGAACACTTGCCATCTCCATTTCAAGTTGAAGATCACGAAATCTTTCTTCATAACAAGGATAATCACACAAATGAACAGAAGCTAAATCAGAACTCTCACGCAATAGCAGATAAATCGCATCTGCAAGAAACGGAATGAAAGGCGCTGCAATCTTGACAATCGTCATAAGCACCGTGTAAAGCGTCTCAAAAGCCTGCGCTCGGTCGGGAGTATCCTCCTCAGACCAAAATCTTGGACGACAACGCCTGATGTACCAATTTGTCAACTGATCAATAAAGCTAACAAAAGGCTTTACAGCACGATTTAAATCATAGACATCCATCGATTCCTTAACATCTTGAATCAACTTTTGCGTTAACGAAAGGATCCAACGATCAATATCTAAAGTGGGATGAAGTTCTTTTTTCTTCCACTTATAAATCCGCGCGTACGTTGAAAGAAAAACATACGCGTTCCAAAGAGGAATCAATACCTGACGCAAAACAAGCTCAACACCACGCTCTGAAAAGCGCAAGTCCTCTGCATAAACCGCCGGACTATCAAGAAGATAAAGCCGTACAGCATCTGCACCATATTGATTCATCACCTTTTCTGGCTCAGGATAATTCTTAAGACGCTTTGACATCTTAGCACCATCCTCTGCAAGAATAATCCCGTTGACAATCACATTCTTAAATGCAGGCTTATCAAAAAGAGCTGTACTAAGCACGGTTAACGTATAAAACCATCCACGTGTCTGATCTAGCCCCTCTGCAATAAAATCTGCAGGAAAAGCCTTGAGAGTCTCTTCTTTATTTTCAAAAGGAAAATGATTTTGCGCATACGGCATTGAACCCGATTCAAACCAGCAATCGAATACTTCGGGCACCCTATGAAATACTTTACCCCCTTCCATGAAGATCAATTTTGTGGCAATGTATGTCATCAATTTTTTGTCCCGTTCTCTCCTCCAATTCTTTTACAGAGGAGATCACAATCACTTCACCGCTATCACTGCGCCAAATTGGAATAGGCGTTCCCCAATACCGATTACGAGAAATTGCCCAATCGCGTGCATTTTCAAGCCATTTACCAAAACGCCCTTCGCGAATGTTATCCGGCACCCAATGAATCCTCTCATTGACCTCAAGCATCCTCTCCTTAATTTTTTCTACAGCAACAAACCATGTACGCACCGCTTTATAAATGAGCGGTGTGTCTGAACGCCAACAAAAAGGATAGCGATGACGAATCTGTCCATGCTGAAAAACCCGCTTTTCCGCTTTAAGTCGCTTAATGATCTCCTTGTCTGCATCCTTAACAAACAGACCTGCATATTCAGGAATCTCTTGCGTAAATTTACCGTTGTGATCGATAGGACACACAATCTCAATGCCAGCTTTTGAAGCGGCAAAAAAATCGACCTCACCAAAAGCCGGAGCGCAGTGAACAATTCCTGTTCCCTCTTCCGTCGCTACAGACTCCTCAACAATCACCCGAAACGCATTTTCCTTCCCCTTGTGAGCAAAATAAGGGAAAAGAGGCTGATAGCGAAGTCCGGTAAGTGCGCTGCCTTTGTAATGTTGCACAACCTCATAACTGGAAGCATCTTTAAAATAATGATTTACTCTAGAAGCGGCAAGAATATAAAAACTACCACTTGCAATCTCGCGAACCTTAACATAATCGATATCAGGCCCCACCATTAGAGCCAAATTAGAAGGAAGCGTCCAAGGAGTGGTTGTCCACGCAAGTAATGCAGTATTAGGGTCGCTGTCTAAAGAAAACATCATCGTAAGAGAAGGATCATCTACATCTTTATAGTTAAGATTTGCTTCAAAATTAGAAAGCGGAGTGCCAAGGCGTGCAGAAAAAGGCATCACCTTAAACCCTTCATAAACAAGACCTTTTCCATAGAGCTGTCCAAAGACCCACCAGACAGATTCCATAAAGGAAAGATCCATCGTCTTATAAGTTGCAGTAAAGTCAACAAAGCGCCCCATCCGATTGACCGTCTGCTCCCACTCTTTAGTATAACGCAGGACGATCTGTCGGCATTCTTCGTTAAAACGATCAACACCAAAAGCTGCAATCGATGACGCTCCGGAGAGTTCCTTTGCCTTCTCAATCTCATTCTCTACAGGAAGTCCGTGACAATCCCACCCGAAACGACGCGGAACATAATAACCCTGCATCGTCTTATAGCGCAGAATCACATCTTTAATTGTACCTGCTAATATATGACCATAATGAGGAAGACCCGTCGCAAAAGGAGGACCATCATAAGTGGAAAATAAGGGAGACGACGCGCGCCTTGTAACAGATTGATCCAAGATCTTAGACTGAAGCCAAAACTCTAGAATGCGCTCTTCTCGTTTAGGAAAGCTTTCGTTTTCTTTATTTTCAAACATAAAAAAATACACTCACTTCATCAGTGAGTGTATCTTACCCTATTTTAGGGAATAACGCGAGAAGATTCTCCCCGCGTTACCTAAACCGCACGATAATTAGTTGCTGTCGTAGCCATCATCATCGCTATGGGGCGCTGGAGGAGCATCATGCCCGCCAAACCAAGCGTTATAGAACCCTTCAGATGCCTTATTTGCAGTCTTAAAGGCTGCTTCACCAAGAATTGCCTTTCCAACCGCTATAACGTCCTCAACAAGCACTTCTTTAATGTTGCCCATCATCGTATCATGGCTGCGCTCACCTTTCAGCTTCTTAAGCTCTTTATCAAGAGGCTTTGTTGCAGCTTTAAGCTCTTTTACACGTCCTTTCAGTGTCTTGATTTCAGCTTTAAGCGCTGCAGCTTGTTCTTTCTTCTCAGGTTTCTTGCTACCTGAAACTTTCTTCAGCTGCTTTTCAGCAATAGCTTTAGTATTAAGAACTATTGCCATTTGCGCGTTAATTCCCAGCAACTCTTCTTGTTTCGTAGCAATTGTTACATTCTTCTCTGCGAGTTTTACAGCTGCTTTCTGCGCTTTTTCAGCAACTCTTTGAGCTTTTGCTTCCGCTTTCTCTTTTTTCTCACCTTTGAGCTTAGCATCTACCGGCTTAGCTTCAACAGGATGGTTGTTAACATGCTCTAGAGCAGTTTTTGCAGCTTCTAGATTATAAGCACCCATAGTGTCTGTTATAATTTTGCCCACTAAAGCCTCGGTAGATTTTTCGGCTTTCTCTACAGCATCACGATCTGGTTTTGCTTTTATAAACTCATTGTCAACAACTACTGTTATATGATCAATAATCTGAGCGCAAGCATCCATATCGAGATCTTCGTTAATTACTTTACTTAAAGAACTAAAGAGATTCGAGCTCTTCTTAAGCGCAGCTTCTCTGTCTTTTTCAAGCTGCTTAAGTTCTGCTTCTTGTTTCTTTTCAAGAGCTTTCTTAGCTTTGCCGTGAACGCCTTTTAACCCCGCTTTATGCTGAGCTTGCAGCTCTACTTTAGCGTCATCAAAAGCAGAATTAATTCTGATGTTTGCTGTATCTTCGAAGAATTTAAACATATCGCTAGACACGTACTTACCAAGAAGCACTCCACCCTTAGCTGTATCAGCAAGTGTTGTTTTCAGGTAAGCTAAAAGACCACGTGCAAGCTCTTTATCGCTAAGCTTAGAATTACGCGCTTCTTTGCAGATATTAATAATGTCGCTTCTGATAGATTCAACAGTCTTACGTGCTTCAAATTTGTAAGCAGCACAAGCAAGAGATGGAGCAACGAAACCTAACGCACCAAGTGTAGTTGCGTTTGCGCCCATTAAAGTATGTACCCAGTTTCTTTTAAATGCTGCATTCAATGTCTTAGATTGACCAAATGCGATTGTAGCAAGAAGTGTAGATACAATAGCGAGACCAAACTCGATAATTGTATTAACAGCTGCCATTGCTCCCATTTCAAGAAAATCTAAGCGTGTACGAAAAGCATCTACAAAACTGCTTGTTGGCGATCCTAGTACGTAAGGAGTCGCTCTTACAACAGTCGATGTAAGATTTAACACAGCTTGGGAAGATCCAATACGTGCAATTTTGTCTCCAAAATTGCTGATTTCTTTACCGACTGGCGCAAACTTTTCTGCAAGCTTGCTATCTTTCATCACATGTGTTTTTCTTGCTTCTGACACAAAATCAAGCCGCTCGTTGGCGCTGTTTGGATCAATTACATTAGACATAGTTTACTCTCCTCTTTGGGGTTTTTTTAAATTTTACGCTGCAGATGCATGTGTGCCATTCTGCAAGCATTTTTTCAAAAGTTCTTCTAATGATTGTGCTTCTGCAAGTGCACAATCGATTCTTCTAATCATTTTGCTAACTCTTCGTCTACTTGCGACAAGCTGAGTTAATGCTTGAGCTAAATCTCCGCGGTGCTGCGCATAAAACGCTCGAACAATTCGCATCCTTTTTTTACGACTTGGCAATTGCAATTCTCTCCAAGCCGAACGCACACGGACGATAACAACAGAAAGCATCCCTCCCGTCGCAACAATTCCAAGTATAGGTGAGCCAACCCCAAGAACAGAAATTCCTATTCCGCAGCCAGCCATCACTGTATGCAACCAATACCGACTAAAAACATGGTGCAGAGCCTTCACTTGTCCACAGGTGACAACAATTAAAGCCGTCACACTAAGCGCCACAATCAGATTATGGATGGCGCATACCACGGAAATCAGCCCCGTTTCTATATAATTCATACGGGAACTAAGAGCTGCCAGCACACCACCTTCTTGAAAATTCAAAGCATTTTCAAGAGCTACAGCAATCAACGCATGCAAAGGCTTCGCTTCCAAATAGGCCACAATCTTACGCACCACAGGCAGACTTTTTTGCAGCATTGCTTGCGCATCGTCTACTTTGTCAATCTCTGCATTTGATCTTGGCACAACTCTTAAATGTATTGTGTTGCTCATAGTTCCATTTGTTTACGTAGCAAAATTATAACAACAACACTTAATTAAAACAATGCAAACATAATTTTGATGAAATTTAGCTTTAAACACCTGCAACTCAAGAAGTTATAGCACACTTAAATTGCAAAAAATTTAATTAAAATAGCAACTAAAATCTTAGTTAATTACCAAAAACTCCAACTCAAAAAATAGTTTGTGCATCAAAAACAATTCTCTCAACCCACGTATTAAATTTAGGCACATCTAAAACATAAGGAAAACCATGTGCGGCAACAAGAACTTGATCGCAAATCTGTTGATGAATCGTTGCCATACGCCTCTCGCGATTTTTTAAAGAACCATGATACAGCTTAACAAAATTCTAAACAACCTTAATTGAATATTTACAATTCACCTCCTCAAAAAAACTCAAAATTATTTTTTTATATTGAAAACCCATTCCAATCTGATAAGATAGATACGGGGGTGTAAAGGTTTCGACTTGGGAACAAAGTATTAGTGGCATGCGGAGGATGTCGGTTGGCCTCCTAAATCATCCGATAAAACAATAAACGACAAAAAAATTGCCGTTGATTTCACTTTCTCTAACGAGGAAGCGAAACTTGCTGCTTAAGACCTAACAGTTTTAAGTGCTTCGATAACCCGGGGCCCAACTAGGAGCGCCGGAATTATCGTAATTAACCCTAGTATGGATCCTCCTCATTTAGCTTTTTAAAGGAAGATCCAAGATTCATAAAAGCACATAAGATCGCTGTGGGGCGCCTTCCATCAGATCTTATGCAATAACGGAGGCGATAAGCATGTAGTCATTAATAGGGAGTTTGCCAAGGACGAGAGTTCGATTCTCTCCACCTCCAATACAAAAAGGCTAGGTATTAACCTAGCCTTTTTTATAGATTCAATCTAGAGTCTA
>DAHVFY010000084.1 GCA_027316765.1 Parachlamydiales bacterium
TAACTTCAATAAAAAAATCAAAACTCATTCCACATGTGTAGCGCTATAGGGAAAATAGGTCACAATTCGGGGTTGTAGGGTTTAAATTTTTATTGGTTAAAAAAATATATTCACATAAGCTGCGAAGTGTTTATTAACCTTACGCAATGGTGTGAGAATGAGAACTGATCGATGCTTTGTTTTCCTTTTGGTGATGTTGAGTAGTGCGCTTCAGGGATACGCTGAGGAGCAAAATACTAAAGTTGAAAGCCATGTGTACCATAATACGAAACGCGGTGACTGGTTTACAAGGCTGCGCGCACTCTACATTGATCCAAATTCCTCGAGTGGTTCGGTGAGCTCGATACCTCATTCTGGTGTAAGTGTTCACCCTGCATGGACGGGTGAATTTGATTTTGGTTATATGTTTACGAAAAATTTGGGTTCGGAGCTTATTTTGGCGACGAGTCGTCATACTTTGGTGGGAAAAAAGTCGTTATCTGGCACGAAAATTGGCACGACATGGGTTTTGCCACCCACTCTTATGTTGCAGTGGCGTTTTTTTCCTTCGAAGATTGCACAGCCCTACGTCGGTGTAGGTGTTAATTACACACTTTTTTATTCAGAGCACTGCTCTTTGCCTTCGACTCATCTGAAACTCAAGCATTCGTGGGGGCCTGCAGTACAGGGTGGTATTGACATTTTTGCTTTTAGAGATTGGTTTGTGAATGTTGATGTTAAATATATCTGGATGAGTACGCATGCGCGTCTTACCGGAGCTGTTAACGGTCATGTGCATGTAGACATTAATCCTTGGGTGATTGGATTTGGTTTTGGTCGTAAGTGGTAGTTCTTCGGCCGAAATTTCAATTTTTGAAACACGTTTAGGGGGAGATATGCAGAGGTGGTTATTTGCGGGACTAACGCTTTTTGGGAATATTCAAGTGAATCCGCCGTATCCTGTGAGTGAAGCGCCTCAGCTGCCGCTTGAAGTATATGCAGAGGAATTTGCAAAGATTTTGGGTGATGAGCCCAAGCTTGTACATTTAGCTGAGGGATTTGGTTTTACTGAAGGACCTGTATATGTGCAGTCAGAGCATGAAGGCTATCTTCTTTTCACGGATCAGATTCGTGATAACATCATGATCATGCGTTGGCATGGGATTGAGCCATACGGTCAGATTACGCCAATTTCTTGGAGCGCACCTGCTGTATTTCGACATCCATCTAGTATTGCGGATGGGCAGACGGCTGATTTACAGGGGCATTTGCTAACAGCGGAGACGACGGGTAGACGGGTCTCGATCACAAATTTTGATGGGAATGTGAAGACTCTTGTTGGGTTTTATCAGGGTAAACCGTTGAACTCGCCAAATGATCTGGTTGTGAAATCAGATGGGACAGTTTGGTTTACGGATCCAAGTTATGGATGTCTGCAATTTCCTCAAGAGTGTTACTTGCCTAACAATGTTTATCGATTTGATCCGAAAACGGGAGATTTACGTCCTGTTATCGAGAATTTGAAGATGCCAAATGGTATTGCCTTTTCTCCAGATGAGAAAATTCTTTACGTGATCGATAGTGCAGCGATCCAAGCACCGCGTACGTATTATGATAAAAATCCGCACGCTATTTACGCTTTTGATGTGAACTCAGATGGTGCAACGTTAAGGGGTCAGAGGGTTTTTGCTGTTGTTTCTCCCGGTTTTCCTGATGGGATGCGACTTGATACTGAGGGTAATATTTATGTGGGTGCTTTGGATGGCATTCAGGTGTTTAATCCTGCAGGCAAGTTAATTGGAAAGATTCGGATGCCGAAAGAGACGGCAAATCTGACATTTGGAGGCAAGGATAACAACATTTTATTCATTTGTTCTTCAGATTCTGTTTGGGCAATTAAGTTAAACGCGAAGGGAGCAAAACCTGTACCTGTGATTAAGAGGGGTTCTTCTTCATGAAGAAACAAGTTGTCGCTGTTTATGCAGCGGGATTGATTCAGGGACTCTGTCTTGTTACATTTCCTGCTGCGAGTGCAATTTTCACAAATCCACACGATTTCCATCTTTCGAGTACAGGATATGGAAGTTTGTTTATTCCTCAGGCAGTTATTTCAATTGGCGCATCTTTTTTCAGCGCGAGGTTGGCTAGGAGATGGGGGATTAAGTGGGTATTTCTTCTAGGCGTGATTGCAAATTTAGCTGCTATGGTATTTTTGGCAACAAGTCGTCTTGTAATGGGTAGGTCATTTGCCTATGAGATATTGCTTTTTGCAACGGCAAGTCTAGGGCTGGGCTTTGGATTGATGGTTCCAGCTCTTAACACGCTTGCAGCACTTTTGTTTCCAAAAAAAGTGGATACAGCAGTTTTAATTCTTAACGCGCTTTTGGGACTTGGGACTGCACTTGCGCCTCTTTTGATTGCGTTATTTGTGAGTTTTAGTATTTGGTGGGGCCTGCCTTTACTTTTAGCGGTAGCCCTTGTGGGGCTCTTTGCATTTAGTTATATCGTATCTTTTGAACAGGGTAAGGAAGAAAAGGGAGGGGCGGTTGCTTTAATTCCTTCTCGTTTTTGGCTTTTTGCGGCATTCGCGTTGATTTACGGGATGCTTGAAACAGTCAATGGAAATTGGGCGATAGTTTTTATGAAAAGTAAAATGCATGCGAACATAGCTATTGCATCGCTTGCATTAACACTGTTTTGGACGATGGTGACGGTGGGAAGGATATTTTTTGCTTTAATAGCACACTGGATTTCAGAACAATTTATTTTCCGAGTTTTACCATTTGTGATTGCTTGTGCTTTTGCTATATCTGCACTTTTACCCGCTAAGAACGAGTTTTTAGGGGTTTATGTTTTTGCGCTTGCAGGACTTGGCTGCTCAGCTCTTTTACCACTTACAATTAGCTTTGCAGATAAGGCTCTTCCATCGATTGCTTCTTCTGTAGCGAGTTTGGTGATTGCTTTTTATCTACTTGGATATGGGATTGCAGCTTTTGGCACAGGAGTCTTACTAGACTTTGCACACTTAAAGTTATCCGCAATCTTTGGCTTTTCATCGATCATAGCACTTGGAGCTTGGGGCTTATCTTTTATTATTACATTTCGAGGAGAGAAAAAAATATGAATTTAAAGGGGAAGGTCGCGATCGTAACGGGGGGTAATAGTGGAATTGGCGCAATGATTGTACTTGAGCTTGCCAAGCAGGGGGCAAATCTTGTGATCGATTATCATTCTCATCCTGAAGCAACGGATGCATTGGAGAAGAAGATTTATGCTCTCGGAGATCAGGCAATTGGTATTGCTGCCGATGTGAGTAAGATAGCAGATATTCAAAAGTTAATCGATGCTGCTGTAAGCAAATTTGGACGTGTGGACATCATGGTGAACAATGCGGGAGTTGAGACGCGTACTTCGATTCTTGATACAACTGAGGCGCAGTATGAAAAGGTGTTAGAGGTGAATTTAAAAAGTGCTTTTTTTGGAACGCAGATTGCTGCTAAACAGATGATTAAGCAAGGTGGTGGAGGGCGCATTATTAATATTACTTCTGTACATGAGGATTGGCCGATGCCAGGCAATATTGCGTATTGTCTTTCAAAGGGAGGGATGCGCATGTTGACCCGGACTGCGGGGATAGAACTTGCTAAGCATAACATTCTTGTCGTTGGTGTAGGTCCAGGAGCTGTTGCAACGCCGATTAACTTAGTAACGATGAAAGATCCTGCATTGATGCAGAAGTTGGACTCTGCGATTCCTTTAGGCCGTATGGCAAAGCCTGAAGAAATTGCTTCTGTTGTCGCTTTTCTTTCTGGAGATGGAGCTTCGTACATTACAGCAACGACAATTTTTGCTGATGGAGGAATTATGCACCAAAGCCCGGGATTATAACTTGATTACAGAAGAAGAAAAAAGACTTGATGAGGCGCGTGAAGGAAAAGTCGATTGGTACCGTTGGGGACCTTATTTAAGCGAGCGGCAATGGGGTACAGTACGAGAGGATTATAGTGGGGATGGAGAGGCGTGGGGTTTTTTTCCACACGATCACGCTCGATCACGCGCTTATCGTTGGGGAGAAGATGGAATTGCGGGAATTTCAGACGATAAGCAACAGCTATGTTTTGCACTCTCTTTATGGAATGGGCAAGATCCTTATTTGAAAGAGCGATTGTTTGGGCTTACAGGTGCTGAAGGCAATCATGGCGAGGATGTCAAAGAGTATTATTTTTATGTCGACAACGTGCCCTCGCACTCCTACATGAAGTATCTCTATAAATATCCGCAACATGCTTATCCCTACGAGCAATTATTAAAAGAAAATAAGCAGAGAAGTCGCAAGGATCCTGAATATGAGTTGCTCGACACAGGGATTTTTGATGAAAATCGCTATTTTGATGTGTTCGTTGAATATGCAAAAACATCTTCTGAAGAGATTCTGATTCAGATTTCTATTGCTAATCGCGGTCCTGAGCCGTGTGAGTTACATCTTTTGCCAACGCTTTGGTTTCGTAATATTTGGAACTGGGCGGAAGGATGTGTCAAACCTGAGCTCAAGCTCGATAAAACGATGAAAAATATACAGGTTATAAAAGTCTCTCATCCGGTTTTAGGTAAGAGGTGGCTTTATTGCGATCATCCCACGGAGGTGCTCTTTACTGAAAATGAGAGCAATAATGAAAAGCTTTTTGGCGTTAAGAATCTTTCTCCCTATGTTAAAGATGGAATTGATTCTTATATCGTTCAGAAGAAAGTAGATGCGGTGAATCCGGAAAACAAAGGGACGAAAGCGGCTATTTATCATCTTCTAAAGATCGGTTCAAAAGAGACAGCCGTTGTGAAATTACGCCTTTCTGATAAAGAAGGGATAAAAGCACCTTTTGGAGATGACTTTGCAGCGACTTTTGTACAGAGAAAAGAAGAAGCAGATGCATTTTACCAGAGGATCACACCATTTCCTCTACCAGATGATATGCGCAATGTGCAACGACAGGCTTTTGCGGGGCTTTTATGGAATAAGCAGTTTTATCATTACAACGTTGACAGATGGCTGAAGGGAGATCCGGCGCAACCTCTACCTCCTCAGAAGCGTAGAGTAGGGCGTAATTCGAAGTGGTGGAATCTTGATGCTTCCGATGTTTTTTCTATGCCGGACAAGTGGGAATATCCGTGGTTTGCTGCTTGGGATCTGGCTTTTCATGCGATTTCTTTTGCCATGATTGATCCTGAATTTGCCAAGAAACAGCTTCTTTTACTGACTAAAGAGTGGTACATGCATCCCGATGGGCAGATTCCTGCTTATGAATGGTCGTTTAGCGATGTCAATCCTCCTGTACATGCATGGGCAGCTATGCGCATTTACCAGATTGAATCTTCGATGTATGGACGCAAAGATAGAAATTTTTTAGAGAAGATGTTTCAAAAACTTGTTCTTAATTTTACGTGGTGGGTCAATCGAAAGGATAAAGATGGGCGCAACATTTTTCAAGGAGGATTTCTTGGCTTGGATAATATTGGTCTTTTTAACCGCTCCAAAGAAGTTCCTCTGGGAGGCGTTCTTGAGCAATGTGATGGGACAGGTTGGATGGGGATGTACTGTTTAAATCTTTTGCAGATGGCTCTTGAGCTTGCGGTGGAGGATGCAAATTATGAAGAGATGGCGACGAAATTTTTTGAACATTTTATCTATATCGCAGATGCAATTAATAACATTGCAGGGCAGGTGGATGGTCTTTGGGATGAAAAAAATGGTTTTTATTATGGGATTGTGCGGATGCCAGATGGCAGTAAGATTCAGTTAAATCATGATTCAATTGTGGGAATCATTCCTTTGTTTGCAGTTGCTGTGAATGATCCAACAGCACCGGGAAGATTCCCTAAATATCGAGAACGATTCCGATGGCTTGTTGAAAATCGTCCAGAACTTGTTCAGTGCGTTGTGCAGGTTGATAAATTAGAAATGGAGGGAACGCTTTTGGTTGCGCTTGCAAGTCCTGAGAGAATGCGGCGCATACTTGAGAAACTTTTGGATGAAAATGTTCTTTTAGGCCCGTATGGTATACGTTCTGTCTCGCGCGCTCTTGGTGAACATCCTGCCATTTTACGTCTTGGAAATGAAGAGTTTCGTCTTGACTATGAACCTGCAGAATCAACGACACCTCTTTTTGGAGGCAACTCCAACTGGAGAGGACCTGTATGGTTTCCTATCAATTACTTATTAATCGAGAGTCTTCAAAAATACCATTATTATCTCGGAGACGAATTTAAAGTGGAATGTCCGAAAGGCTCAGAAAATTATCTCTCTTTGTGGGAAGTTGCCTCACAGATCAATC
>DAHVFY010000085.1 GCA_027316765.1 Parachlamydiales bacterium
AAACAAGGAATGGGTCTTGTGGATGATGGCACCTACGGGCTAACCACCTCGCAAACCGCGCAAGTTGATCCAGCTGAAACGACTACTCCCTACCTAAACTATAACTTTCCACAATTCCCAATAGACTATTTAACCGGAACTACATACGGGAACCCCAACTCATTTGCTACGGATCTCTTCAACTATTATAAAACAGGAACGCCTCTTTTTATCTTTGTCGGAAATTCGTCAACCTTATACCAAGGAAGCTGGCTTAATGACGCTGTGGAGGGACCATATCTTTATTTTCTAGGAATTCAAGGTCCGAACATTAATGATGTTGCAACTCTTTTCCAATCGGACATTAGCACGCTTGAGATGTATTCAGGATCTCAACTGATGACCTGCCCTTCTACACCAAGTCCACCTCCTCCAAGTTGCCCCGATAACGCGAATTTAGGATTCTATTTCGGCGATGCATTTACTATCGGCTTTTTACCCAGCACGATAGGCACCATGATGAGTAATCCAATCAACATTACAGATGCACTTGTGTGGCAGCCCATGTATATCCCACTTTATTACGATATACAATATCCACCTTCTATTACCGGGGGACCCTGGTTTGATTTATATGCTAAACTGCTGCACGAAGTAGCTGTAAGCAATGTAGTCAGCAGCGATTTAAATGGTGTAGGATTGTGTTATGGTTACGATTTTGATGATTCTTTAGGAATCAGTGGAACACTGAGTCCTAAAAATCCCACTCCATCGAGTCCAGCACCCTATCTTGGTATTACTCTTGGTGCCGTTGACACAGGCATTCCTGATCCTTACTCCGCTTCAACGACATCAAGTTATATGATTACATTCGATTACCCCAATGATGTTAATCATTCTCTTCAATATCAATTAGGCGGCGGATCTTGGATAACACTCTCACCCGGAGGCGTTATTCCATCCACGAACATGATGCAACTTGCGATTCGCTACACGAACTGTCAAGGACTTCATCAATTTAATGTGTATCCACTTTATCAACTTCTTCAACCGGTTAATACTTATAATGATGGTGATGGAAGTGTGATTAACTCAACAACTATTACGCCTAATAGCACAACGCCAACGTCATTTGTGATTAATTTGTTACCTTGAACCCTGAGTTGTGAAATATTTTTTACTTGCTCTCTGCAAAAAAAATGTTACATTAATTTTAAATTCAACAACCTTTGGAGGGTATAGATAAATGGAAAACAAAAACATAAAAATCAGTGCATTAGCAGCTTTTGGACTTGTTGCCGCATCAATGGGATCTGCGTACGCAGGTTGTACGCCCCCAACTAGCACTCAGGTGGAGTCTCTTTATTCTCAACTGGATGCTGCACACCAAGAAATGTTCGATTCTCTAAACTGTGAATCACAAAATGAAGCAATACAGATGGCTTCTTGCAAAGGAAAAAATTCTTGTAAAGGAATGAACTCTTGCAAAAGCGCGCAAAATAGCTGTAAAGGACAAGGCTCTTGCAAAGGCACTTCTATGGGTCCTTTTAAGGACAAAAATGAAGCCGTTGAACTAGCAAATAAACGGATGCAAGCAATGAGCAATGGTGAATAATCTAGGAATTGGAATAGGGCTACGTCCTGAACACTATAAAGAGATCTTTGCAACTGAAAAGATCATTGATTGGTTTGAAATCATCAGTGAAAATTTTATGGTGGATGGAGGTAACCCTCTCGATGTTCTAGAGAAAATTCTCGAAAGGTACCCCGTCGTTCAGCACGGGGTGTCTTTAGCAATTGGCAGTCCCGATCCATTAGATTATGCCTATTTAAACAAGCTGAAAAAACTGGCTAAAAAAACCAAAACTCCCTGGATCTCCGATCACCTCTCTTGGGGACGTTTGGAAGGCGCTCATTTTCACGATCTGTTACCTCTTCCTTACACACAAGAAGTCATCAACTATGTTGCTGAACGCGCTCGAATTATCCAGGACTTTTTAGAACTCCCCTTTGCTTTAGAAAATTTATCCTCTTACGTCTCTTTTCAACAAGACCAAATGCCAGAGTGGGAATTTTATACAGCCATTGTTGAAAAAGCTGACATTTTCATGATGTTAGACGTCAATAACATTTACGTCTCCAGCAGAAACCACGATTTTAATCCTCAGATTTATTATGAAAATATCCCGCTTCATCGAGTCATCCAGATTCATCTAGCAGGCCACACAGATTATGGAGATTATCTTCTTGACACACATGACAATTTTGTCTGTGATGAGGTATGGAAAATGTATGCAGAAATCATCTCAAAAACAGGTCCTATTCCCACATTGCTCGAATGGGATGACCGCTTTATTTCCTTTAAAGACACCTGCAAAGAAGCTTTAAGAGCAAAAGAGTATCAAAATAATTTCACCACGCTATCACTATCATGAAGTCCCAAGTGCCCGCTGATTTACTTTCTCTACAAACATGGTTTGCAAGTATTATCACGCGAGCCTTGAACAAAAATAACCGCATGCTTTTTCTTTCTCCTTCAGGACGTCCTATGTCTGAAGAAGCGGCCGAGTTAATTTGTCCAAGTCAAAAACTTAAGCCCGACCAAAGAATCGAGATCTATAATCAACAATACTGGTGGCGTCTTCTCTCTATCCTTCATAAAAACTTTCCTGCGCTTACTCGTTTATTTGGCTACACAGATTTCAACCAATCTATAGGAATTCCTTTTCTTTTAGCACACCCTCCTACGGACTGGTCTCTTGCTAAATTAGGAAATCCTTTAGTTGATTGGTTAAAAAAACATTACACAGCAGCAGATCAACCCCTTGTCCTTCATACAGCTGAACTTGATTGGGCATATCAAGAGGTGTTTTTTGCCCCTCAGCCTCTTTCCTTGTTTGTAGAAATCGACCTCATATCAAAACAATTAATGCTGCAAAAACATGTTAGGCTATTCAAATTGCCCTTCCATCTTTTCTCTTTTCGTGATGCTTTATTAGAAAAAGACGTGGAGTTTTGGACAGAAGCAGACTTCCCTTCTTTACCTAAGGGACACATTTATTTTTTTGTTCTTTATCGCAATGAGCAGAACACAGTTTGCTATCGAGAAATACAAGAAGGTGAATGGACCTTGCTCAACAATATCAGTAATGGATTGACTCTACAAGAATCTTGTGATTATGTAGAAAAAGAAGGAAAGATAGCAGCCGAGCAAGCAGCCGTCTCTATCATCCAGTGGACCCAAGAATGGATCCGCAAAAAATGGTTATGCCAAAAATGATCATGAGGTAATTTCATGTTTCTAAATCTTTGGAATTTACTAAATAAACTAGGGAATTTCTTAAGCTCTTACCTATTGCTTGTCATCCGCCTTTATTGGGGATATCAGTTTCTAATCACAGGATTTGGAAAGCTGACGCATCTAGACAACATCAGCAATTACTTTCAATCTTTAGGTATTCCATTTCCTCTTTTTAACGCCACGTTAACGGGATGCACCGAAATGATCGGAGGAGGACTTCTCCTCATTGGACTTTTTTCTCGAATTGCAGCCATTCCACTACTAGGCGTGATGACTGTTGCTTATTTAACCGCAGAATCAGATTCCCTGGTCATTCTATTTACACATCTTGACCCTAGCCAATTTTTTATTAGAACTCCCTTCCTATTTGCCTATGCAACGCTTCTTGTATTTTGTTTTGGCCCGGGAAAAATCTCTTTTGACTACTGGATAACAGGGGCATACAGAAGCAAAAAGATGCCTTAATTTTAAAGGGACTCACATGGAGCTAGAACTTTAACTTTTACCCGCGGTTCGTTGATTTTGGGATGACAAAAAATGCTCGGTTCTAAAAAAATCCGGATAACGCTTGCACAGCTTTTTAGCTTCAGTCTCATCGGGCTCATTGCTCTATTAGGGCTTCTCTTTTATATGCTTCTTCGAACCTCTCAAGACTCCGTCATGCAGGCTTCAGATAACTTACGCGCTGCTGCAAGTCGTGAATTCGCAGAAAAAGTTACGTCCTACCTTAATCAGCTGCTGGACGTCGAAGATAGTTTCCAGGCTAAGATTCACCACGAAGTCTTTAATCCCAAAGACACTACTGCTCTTGAAACTTTTCTATTTGCTTCGATTCTTCCGAATAACAATCTTTCTGAAATTTCCCTTACCTATGGAGAAAAAATCGGATACGATGCGGATGACAATATCTTGCTCGCTCCCAACGGGCGCGGAGAAATGAGCCTCTTTAGGACATCCAGTCAAGACTCTGCTCCCATAAATACGCTCTATATTCATCAAAAAAATGGGCAATGGGTCTCACAAATGCGAAAACGTTCAGCACAAAACGACTTATTTGCTACGCCCTTCACCCAAGAACAAACGCAATCGCTCGTAGATCCCACCACAAGCCTTACCTTTATTACTCCGGCAGATAAGCAGTTTACCGGTGAAACCCTCTGGAGCGACCTGCATTGGTCGCAAATAGACAAAGACCTGCCCGAAAGCCAACGAAGAGTAGAAGTGAGCGTACAACGTACTGTGACAGACTCCAAAGGTAACTTTTTAGGCGTACTCCGAGTTGGTCTCTTTGAAAAACAAATCGACATGATCAGTCAATTCAAATTGATCCCCAATGATCCGCACGACCCCCACCTTGTTTTTATTACGGATAGTTCGGGAGAGCTGATCACGCGTCTAAATGTCAAAGATACTCTTAGGATCGTTGAAGACAATCTGCGCTACTCTTCGGCAAATGCCCCTCAACAAGTACAGCTGAGCCTCAAAAATCCCGCCCTCTATTTAGTCACTGAAGCAGACCCCTTGCAGTCCGGCCAATTTGACTACCAAGGCAAAACCTATCTTATCACTTATAGAAACATCGAGGGTTCTCAAGGCTGGATCCTCGGGATCGTCGTTCCGCAATCCTATTACGTGGGCCCCCTCGAAGCTATACGAAACCGTCTTCTTATCATCACAGCCTTCATCATTTGCTGCCTGAGCATTGGTGGATTCTTCGTGCAACGCTCCTTAAAAAAAGAACAAAAAAAGATCATCGATCAAACGTTAATGATGCACAATTTCGACTTCAAGCCATCTCCGCCCTATTCCATTTTCCATGACGTCTATACAATCCTCTCAAGTCTTGAACTCGCAAAAACTGCTATGCGCGCCATGAGCAAATATGTCCCCATAGAACTAGTTAAACAACTATATCGGTCACAAAAAGAGCCCACTCTTGGAGGAGACATCCAAGAGATCTCCATCCTCTTCACGGACATTCGGAATTTCACTTCTCTTGCAGAAACACTTCCTGTCAATGAATTGGCATTTGCACTCGGAGATTATCTAAAAGTCATGACGCAAGTCATCCAGAACAACAGACAAGGCATCATAGACAAATATATTGGCGATGGGATTATGGCATTGTGGAACGCCCCGGTTTCCCTGACAAATCATGCTCAAATCGCCTGCCAGGCTGTGCTCGATTGCACCCTAGCACTCCAAGCATTATTCTCATCCCCTAAATGGCACAAGCTGCCTCGATTTGAAACACGCTTCGGACTGCATAAAGATCGAGTAATGGTAGGCCATTTTGGTGCGCCAGATCGACTCAACTTCACAGCACTTGGCAACGGGGTCAACATCGCTTCACGCTTAGAAAGCCTCAACAAGCAATACGGCACCACGATTCTCGTAAGCGAAAGCATCTATAAAGCAGCTCAGGAGGCCTTTCTCTTCCGTCTCTTAGACTTCGTCGTAGTCAAAGGAAAGACGGAAGGGATGTGGGTATATGAATTGATAGGCAAAAAAGGTGAAAAGTCTGAAATGACCACCCTCATCTCTACATACGAACGCGCTCTTCAGGCGTATCGTAATCGTCACTTTGCAGAGGCCATGGATCTGCTCAAAGACCAGCTTCACGATGGGCCAAGCCATACCCTCCACGCCCGTTCCGCTCATTTCTTGCAAAATCCGCCGCCAGAATCTTGGAACGGTGTCTACATCTTAACCGAGAAGTAAATACCTCCACTTGAAAAGCACCCAAGAAATCTCAATTTTATGAACTCACGAGGGTTTTAGAAGAACTCTAATGATGTAAATAAGATTTTTTGAATTGTTTTTTTTGGACGCTTTTCAAGTGGAAGTGGCATATATAACCCCGAATTGCGACCTATTTTCCCTATAGTGCTACACATGTGGAATGAGTTTTGATTTTTTTATTGAAGTTAATGGCCTGCCATTAACGAAAGAAAAAAATCAGAAG
>DAHVFY010000086.1 GCA_027316765.1 Parachlamydiales bacterium
TCATGCTCCGTAAAGATCCCAAAAAGATATTCTGATCCAACGCGTATTCGCCCTCAATGGTAAAGGCCAACTCTTTTGTACGAACATTCAATCCACTGCACTGCAAAAGCTCGCCCTGATGAACAAATACCCCATCCAAAGCAACATCGCGCGCAACAAGCTCTTCAATCGTCCACGTATCGCCCTCTTTGTTTCCTCTCAAAAAGCAATCATAAAAACTGCTTCCATCAATAGACAAGATAGGAGACGATGCTTCAAAAAGAAGTTTTTCTTCAAATGCAACACGCGCCTGAATCTCTCCTTGAGCACTTAAAGGAAGCTCTCTAAAGGGAAGAAGATCTAATGTTCCTAGAAAAGCTACATACTCAGAAAGACGCCCTGCAGAAAGAAGAGGGTTCATCTCAAGAGCCAAAATCTCCGTCCAATCTTTAATAACAAGACGAGATATAGCAAGCTTGGCTCCTAAAAAATGCGTTTTATTTTTTTCAAAAGCAAAATGAAGTTCTGCTGGAGGTCTTTCTTGTGCAATTCCAGCAGCACGGGCTACCTCCCGATGCTCACTTGTCACCTGAGCATCAAATTCCCACCACTCTTTTTTCTTAGCATGTCCGGCAAGTCGATAGGATTGCCCACGAAATACAAGTCCCGCATCAATATTACTAAGAAAGAGCGCTCCTGTTTTAGAATCAAAACTAAGATCGCATACCCCTTCCTGTATAGCCGCTTCTTTCTTAAAATTCATTTCCACATTTTGAAGCCGCGCTTTCAGCCTCCAGTCGATATTCCCACCTTTTGAAACAAGTGCTAAACCATCTTCACCTGCAAAAATTTTCCCGCTAAGAGGAATTTTTAGATCCATGAAATGAGAAAGCGGTGCTAAAGATCCTTCCAAATGCGATGTTGTTAAAGAAAAAAAGTTGTTTTCTAGATCAATATTAACAGCTCCCGCAAATTGAATTTCTGTGCAAATAGCGGTAATCTCTTTAGCTTCAAATACCATTCCATCAAGCTCTAAAGACGCAGAAACATGTTCAAAATGAAGTTGCGATTCTTTCGCAATCAGACTTGCATCCTGCAAACTCCATGCACCTTGCCACTTCGCATCGGAAAAACTGTAGTTAAGCAGCGCAGATTGCACCATTTCCTCTGTATGAAAAGTCAGCGTTGGATGATCAATCACAATCTGCTCCCCTTGCAAAGAGAGAAAGATCTTATCCATGTTAAATGTTCCAAAAACCGTAAATTGCCCCTCAATGTGCACATCAGGCCAAATTTGTTTAATCCATGGAGAATATGTCAGCTCTGTTAAATTTTCACCGCGAAGCCACCCCTGTAACTTTTGAAAATCAAAATGCGTTTCGATACTCTCATTTTGTGTAGAAAGAATAGCAGAGAGACTAAATCCTTCACCTAAGAGCTGTGCGCTAAAAGGTTGAGAAGAAAAGTTTTTAGCAAATAAAGCAACCTCAGGAATCTCTGCCTTAAGACTTACGATTTGCCATGCATCATCCATTCGGGAAAAAAAGGCGTCGCCTCGAATAAGCTCTGTAACACAGATTCCTTGAGCCTCGGGTAAACACCATTGAAATCTAGCCGCCTGAAAATCATCAAGCTGTAGTTTTGCAAGGCGATTTCCCTCAATCCAACCGATAACTTTACCCTCTAAGCTCCCTTTCGTGGAAGGCGGCGTAATTGCAAACATCTCTAAAAGAGCAATATCTAAATGTTTTAACTCTACTTGAACAACGTAAGATTGTTTCTCCATGCTGCATATAGAAATAAGAGCTTCTGAAGTTTCCTCGTCGGACGGTGTCATTTTAATACCCATCTCTAACCAGAAACTCTGATCTTCGTGCATCGACCCCTTCCCCTGCATCGTCAAAGGAACTTGCCGTTGGTTTTGAATCCATATTCCACTCAAATCAAGCACAGGATCAAGCGAAGGATCAAGTAAAAGATGCGCGCTGATGTTTCTAATCCCTCCTTGCCCTAAAACCCAATCTCCATCTTCAATCGTTGCAGAAGCTCTAATTTGTTCCCAGAACGGCGCTCCACTTTTCTCCTCCTCATGAGGTGGGAATGTGAACTCTCCATGTAAAGCTTTTGCCTGAGCATAAACACCTAAAAGCGGGTTGGAGAGATAGACATCTTTAGCATCAATCAATCCTGCCAAACGAGAAAAAATGAAGTCAGGACTAAATGCTCCACTCATCATCACTTCAATTTCTCCCTGAACGTTCTCCCACCCTTCTCGAAGTGTAGGATAAAAAAAGCTAAGCAGTTGCAAAAGACGCGCGCTTTGCATCTGTCCCACTTTAAGAGACGCTAAGATTTCAGAATCTTGAAATCCAAAACTCAGTTCTGAAGTAGGTAAAGCAAACAGATCGGGATCATGAGAAAGATAAAAATTACCTAAAGATCCTTGTTCCTGTCCGCTTTTAAAAGAAAAATAAAGTCTTTGCTCACTATCATGCGTGTTAAGTTGAAGAACTCCATTTTGGATTTCAACTTTCATTCCCACATATTTTCCCGGAATTAAAGGAGCTAAAGTAAAAGGAAATCCTACGCGCTCTTTATGATGCACGAGCGTTAACTCGGGATGCGTGAGTCGAAGATGTGGTTCAATATAATAATTTGACCAATCGATATCCCAATCAAGCTCAAGTCGATCAACTGTAAGATGGAAGTGCTCGTCGGAGAGGTTCATTCCAAGGGCGACAAGTTTACCCTCTTTCCAATGCACGCTCTCATAAGTCACGGGATGAGAAAAATGCTTTGACACCTGCCGTTTTAAGAAAAAATCAAATCCAAAAACTAGAAGGTCATAGCGCAAGAAATAGCAGCACAATCCCAAGCTGCAAATAAGAATAAGTCCGATGCGCCCGATGCGCCTTGGTTTTGCATTTACGCTCATGATATCAAATCAAGATACTGCTTTTTATCAAGTAAAGAATCCATTTCTGTTAGATTAGCGAGCTTCACTTTAAAAAGCCATCCTTCACCTTCTGGAGAGGCATTAATTTTTTCAGGAAACCCTGTTAGATTCTGGTTGATCTCGACAATTTCGCCAGATACAGGGGAATAAATATCAGCTGCAGCTTTTGTCGATTCAAGAACCGCAACCTCTTCACCGGCTTTAATTTGTTTACCAATGGGAGGCAGCTCAATGTGCACAACAGCCCCAAGCTCCTTCTGGGCATATTCAGTAATTCCAATCGTACCCACCTCACCTTCAACTTTGACCCATTCATGTGATTGACTAAAGTTCACTGTCAACTCCTTACAAGGTTAAATCAATTTAAGAGACGCCCATAAGCTAGGTTGTTGATCGATTCCATAATAATGAGAAGAGACAGAGAAATGCTGAGCCTCTCCTTTATTGCGATTTAACTTATAGGTAAATCCCATTTTCTTAAATGAAAAAGGATCGTAGCCATGCAAACAATGCGCTGGAATAAAAATCTGGATTGTATAGTGAGAGGAATCCGCATGAAATGCAACTTCAAGCTCTTCGCTGTCACATAAAGAATGCGCATCTTCTGTTCGAAAACGCGTCACTTCCCGACTCGATCCATTTTGAGGAACAACGATAAAATGGTGACAAAATTTTGTAGAAAATCCAGCTGTTTTTAAATCACGAGTATCAAAAAAAAGCTCAAGAAAATCTTTATCAGGGTCCTCAAGAGGTTTACGAACATCCGCTCCTACTGTAATCCCTTCCTCATGCCATCCAAAACCCACATCGGCAAATTTTTTTTCGGGAAAAAGACCTGAAACATCGGGCAAAAAATGGTCTCCCCTCCATGTTTTTCCACGAAGAATCGGAACAGACAGGCTAAAAAAATCGCTCGGAGATAAAGAGGGGTTAAGAACCATTAGCAACCATCTCTTCAAGTAATTGGCTCATTAAATACCGGCGCGCACCAATGGATAAAATCTCTTGCCCCTCTTTAGCCATAGAGCCTTTCACGTTCTCAACTTTTTCTAAAATGCGGGCAAAAAGAATATTTCCATTGTCTAATGTTTGCACCTCTGACCAAGTGCCCACAGGAAGTGCAAGAAGAGTTTCCTTTGGAAATTTATCTTGAGAAGCACGCGTAATTGTATGTGTCGTCTTTTCTAAACGCCATTGCTCTACCAAAGAATCAAGGGTCTTCTGTTTTTCCATAGAAGAAGACCTGATCCAAGAAGCGTCATTCGGTTGCATCTCAAGTGCATTCTTCGCCGCTTGCATATGAGCTACAAATCGCAATTGAGGGCGGTTTTCAAAAGAGGCTGTTAAAGATGCATATAAACGTCGCCCAATCTCCTCTTTGACTTCTTGAAAAGGCCTCCACGAGCCATTTTCACTTTGAAACGCGGCACTATCTTTGCGTCGGACATCAGGATAGGCCGTCTCAAGCCGCAAATCTACGAGCGTCTGTAACGTACCATCGCGTACGCCTTCTGCAAAAAGAAGAATCTCTTTAAAAGGAGCGGCTTCAATGACCTTAATGTTGTAATACGTTATTTCGTCTTCAGAAAACATTTCAAGCTGTCTGTCCGGGCGCGAAGCAACAGACAGTAATAGATCGGCAAAAGAAGCAGGATCTTTGATCCCCGAAAGAGGAAGCTTGCCTCCCCGAGACCGAATATTAAGAACCTCATTACGCACGTCTGATTTAGCAAGAGCATCTTGTACCCACTCAGGATGAGAGTCTACAATCTTCATACGAGCAAAAGCATCGATTTTAAAACGCTCTTTAGGATCCATTTTCTCCAAATATTCAAAACGCGTCTCTACATCGAAAGCGCCATCTGCAAAAGAAAATGCATTGCGCAACAAATTCCAATTTTTTTCCTCAAGCTCCCACTCCCAGGTTTCTTTTAAACTCACTTGAGAAGCAAGCTTCTGCTTGCTTGCTTCGGAAACTTCAATCTCAAAGCGGCGAACAATCAGCTCAGGAAATCGCTTTTCCACTTCTTCAACAGGCAGAAAATCCACGGGTAAACTCTCACCCACTTCTTTCTTTCCTGTGACAGCTTCTAAATACATATGCAGCTTGATAAGGTCATTGACACTTTTCAATCGCAACTCTTCCGGAAGCTCATAAAGCTCAGCTACAACGCCATCACTTGCATAGTGCTCAAAATTTTTATAAATAAAAGGATCAACAACAACTGCATTGCCTACATCATGAAAAAGACGTTTGAATAGCATCACCTTGCGCCACGCCTTTATAGCTGTATTTTCATCTAATTGAAGAAGTCGTAATTGTTTTTGAAAATAAGCCGATGTCTCCTCACCTTTTACCCCATAAGCCTTCAGAGCTGTTTGCAAGTTTTGAAAAAGATCTGCGCGCGCCTCTTCATTGGTAACAAGATATCCCTTTTCTGAGGCAACCGCCGCGCTATTTAAAATAAAACGACATACAAGTTGCAAAAACTGGGGACCAAACCACTCTTCAATCGAATGAAATCCAAACAAAGATAAATCTAATTGTTGCAGCTGCGGGTCAGGCGGTAAATTCTGATAATGACTTTGCTGATACACAAGAAACTGTTTTAACGTCTCCGGTGGAAGTTGAAGTTGAGACAAATAAAGACGCATTAAGAGAGAAAAATTCTCTAAAGTTGCGCCTTCTACATATCCCTTTACCTCCACAAGATCTCGGCTCATACTAGGGAAATACTGCTGCCATATCATCTCTGCACTAATAAAGGGAGCTTTTGGGTGGACATAGGGCTTATAATGTTTTGCCTTTTTAAGACGTAAAGCCAAATCTTCTTTGATTGTATCAAAATAGGTATCAGCAAGCATTGCTGCCATCCCCGTTTTTAAAAACTCGTTAGCAATAACACCATCATTGAAAAGATTAGGGCTGCTTCCTCGCTCTGCAGAACTTGTCGCTACAAGGCGCATAAGAGCCTCCATCTCTCGTGAGGTGATCGGGGCTCCATTGACCGTCTTTCCAATCGCTTTATCTAAATTTCTCTCTTCTCTTGAGAAAGTGCTAAAAGTCCCGAAAAAACTAAACGAAATCACAACGAAAATCGTAACAATGACAAAGAAAAATTTTTGATACTTACGAAAAAAACCGAGCATAGAAGCCTCTTAATGCATAACTAAAAAGACAGATTTTAACGTGAACCCACAAACCCAGCAAGCCTTTATTTCACTCTATTACCCCGAATTGTGACCTATTTTCCCTATAGCGCTACACATGTGAAATGAGTTTTGATTTTTTTATTGAAGTTAAT
>DAHVFY010000087.1 GCA_027316765.1 Parachlamydiales bacterium
AATGACGGCAGCACTACGGGAGATCGTAAAAGGTCCTGTCTGCGTAGGAGTGTCTGTAATCGATGCCGTATCACCGATAGCATTAGGAAATGATGGATTAGACGTCCAATTGGTCGCTGTTTCCCAAGATCCACCTCCGACAACATTCCACGTTCCATTCGTCGCAAAAAGTGTTGTCGACTGCGTCAGATATAAAATTCCACAAGAGATCGTGACCGATTTCAAACTTAGTTTTTTTTTAACTTGCAAGCTCCTCCAGAAAAAACTAAATCCTCCAATGAAAGGGGGATATTTTTCTTCCTAGTATTAAAACTGTTTACAAATTCAGCTTCCAAAAGCTACGCCTTTATTTTCAAGACAAAAAAATGATTTTAGGATGGACTAGTTTTTAAAAATCAGGTCCATTTGAAAAGCGCTCAAAAAAAACCGAGGATAATATTGAATTAATATTAACCTCTCATTTTGCTTGGGTGTCTTTCAACAGAAAGCACTCTATACAAAACATGTCGTTTCAAAGGATGACCATCTGGAGCTTTTGGATGATCAAAATCATCTTTAAGATCGCAATGCATACCAAGTTTTTCCATAACACGCCGTGAGCGAACATTTGCAGGAACCGTCGTTGCAACGATTTCATTTAGCTTTAAAGTATCAAAGCCATATTGAAGCGAGGCCATTGCCCCTTCTGTTGCATATCCACGACCCCAAAATTCAGGAAGCAAACGCCACCCCACCTCAATTGCTGGAGTAAAATGGGCATCAAAACCAATCGGCCAAAGACCAATCCAACCGATAAAATCCGATATGCCTGAAGCCGATACAGCCCAAAGCCCCCATCCATAATCTTCGATATGTTTACTATAAATCTCCAAACGAGCAACACTTTCTTCACAAGTCAAAGGAGCTAACAAAAATTCCATCACTCGAGGATCAGCATTCAGTTTCACAAGAGGCTCCAAATCTTCTTTACACCACTGACGCAAAATAAGACGACTTGTTTGAATGACAGACATAAGTATTCCAATGCTACACTCCTCGCCTAAAGGCGAGGCTTCTAGGGATTAATATCCATGCTATCATGTCCAAGAGCAAATAACCGCAAAATTTTTTTAGAGAGCACTGCCTTAAGCCCGCACGATAGTGGGGTCAACATAACAAAATTATAGGATTAAAAAACAAAAAGCGTATGTCATCCCAGTCCTAAACGACTAGTGCTTCCTGTTAAAAGACACCTACAAGCAAAACGATTCAAAACAAAAAAATTCTTGCTTCACGAAATGTTTATTTGGTAAGATTCCGCGCTTATGATGGGAATACTTGCATATCAAGATAAGGAAAATGTACTGAATGGCGAGCCGATGGATTGCTTAGCCTCGTTGCATAACGCTATCTTGAATAAGGTGAAAAGAAAATATCCAAATAGCATTGACAGCGAAGTGTTGTTAGAATTAAATCGCTTTTTGGTCATGCCCTCGTTTGGGTTCAAGAAGCAAAGAGCTGCACGACATGTTTTAAAAATTGCCTACTCCCACTTTTTAATCTCAAGAGAGATCATTCGCCTCAACAAACTGTTCCCTGAAAGAAAGCATGTTCAGCTGCGTGTCATCAAACAGCAGCTCCTCTTTCCATTTGGAAAAAAGGCGGTGCTCGGATTGGCTTTAGGAGTTGGCTTGAACGAAAAATATGAGCTATTACGGGAAAATCATCTTCTCCAATCAGTGCTTGCATGTTTGCCCAATATTTCCGTTGTTCAACGCTCTTTTTATATGTGTCACGATTTTCATGAGAACATTCGGCTCATTTATGCAGAGTTGATGAAGGCAGATCTATCCGATTTTTCTTCAGAGGAAATCGCCATTTTGAAGCAACTGTTGCCCCAAGAGTTAGAAAGTCGAATAGAAAAATTGTCTCCCACTCTTTTCACGACGCAAAATGAAGAGGAGATTTTAAAGAGCGTATCTATTTTGGGACGAGAACTAAGATACGTTACCGATCCGCCGCAAGTGATGATCTTTTTTGATGAGCAAACGGAAGCAAAATTACTCTTTTCTGTAATTATCGTGCGCACCTTGAAAAAAGGAATGACGGAATGGAAAAAGGTCTCTTCAGATGATGTTAAATGTGAGCAGAGCCGCTCCCAAATTACCGGACATCTTCAGAAGAAGTATCCTAAAGAAGTGGTTATTTTACGTCTTGGGGTTCCCATTGTGCCCTCATTTTTGCGAACAAACGCTTCGATCAATCTCTACCTCGCTCGGGAAAAAGTCGCCTCTTTCATTACTGCTCAGATTGGGGAGTTTCGGGATTACAATGGCGGAATCATTTTGACAAGACGCCACCTCCTCTCCCAGCTTAAAGAGCAATTTTCTACCCATAATCTCGATTTTATCGAGAGCATTTTTCATTCTATTATTCCCTTAAAAATGCAGGTGATCCTGCCTTTAGCAGCTATAGCAACATTGATTGATCTGTTTTTAGAAGGGATGAAGCGGCAGTTCGCTTCTAAAGGGGACTACTGTTTAAAAACAGATGCAGACAGCCAATATATCTTTGTTACAGTTCAATCAAAAGATCCCACTCTTACCTCTTCTCCAATCTCCACTTCCACCCATTTTCAGGGCATCTTTCACTTGGGATTTATTTATCAAAATCACTCTACAGAAAGACAGGAAGACTTTTTTCATCTGATTAAGCAGGGAATTGATTCTTGGGAGAAACAGTCAAAAGAGCTGCAGGTTTTGCGATTGAGTGTGTTGAACCTTCCTCTTTCTCTTGATCCTAGACTGGGAGGGGATGCTATTTCAGGGAATATTTTACGCATGCTTTATGAGGGACTAATGCGCATGGGCGAGAAAGATATCCCTGTATGTGGAATCGCAGAAAAAGTTGAAATTTCGCCTGATTTAAAACGGTATACGTTCTTCTTGCGAGAGGCCTATTGGTCAAACGGGCAAAAAATCACGGCGTACGATTTTGAGTATGCTTGGAAAAAGATCCTTTCTCCCACGTTTACAACGATATTTGCCTACCTGTTTTATCATATAAAAAATGCAGAACCTGCGAAAGCCGGGGTGTTGCCAATCGAAGCTGTTGGAATAAAGGTGTTAGATGATCGATGTTTGCAGATTGACCTCGAGTCGCCTACTTCTTATTTTTTAGAACTGCTGACTCATCCCCTTTATTCCCCCATTTATCACTTAATCGATAAACTGCATCCCGATTGGGCGGGGCTCGATGGAAAATCTTATGTATGTAATGGACCTTTTTATCTACATAAACAAAGCTCAGAATATGGCTACGAGCTGAGAAAGAATGAAAGCTATTGGGATAAGGATCAAGTCAAATTAAGCAATATTTTTATTTTTAAATTAAATCCTTATAAAGCATTAGAAGCCTACCAAAAAGATGAAATAGATTGGTTAGGAAGGCCTTTAAGTCCCTGGGAGACATTTTTTTCTTCTTCTCAAACTCAAAAACAGATGAATTTCTCTTCGATTTATTGGTGTGTTTGTAATACTGCATGTTTTCCGTTCAATCATCCTAAAATTAGGCAAGCTTTAAGCTGCGCGATCGATCGTCAGGCGATCATTAACGCTCTCTCTTATGAAGCGCTGACTGCAACAACCCCCTTACCCTTAATCCAAACCTTCAATACTGACAAAGGACTTCTAGATGGGGCAAGGGCAACAGCTCAGAAGCTTTTATGGGAAGCTTTGCAAGAGCTTGGACTGCAGCTTGATCAGCTGCCCGTTTTTAATTTTATTCACATCAATCGAGAAGTAAAAAGGCAAGTAGCAGAATTGATACAAGGGCAGTGGCTGGATGTTCTCGGAATTCGATGCACGACAAAAGGATATGAGTGGAAAACTCTTCTTTCAAAAATGACTCGGGGAGATTTTGAAATTGGAGGAACTAGTTGGACGGCAGCTTATCACCCTCTTTATACCCTTGATATTTTCAAGAGTAGAGACAATCCTCTGAATTATTCTAACTGGGAAAATGAGCAGTATCGACAATTTCTGAATCAGGCAGAGGAAGCAAACTCCGCTATGCAATCAAAGCTACTAGCTCAGGCGGAACAAGTGCTTATCCAAGAACTGCCAATAATTCCTATCTTTTATGAGATAGATCAATTTGAAAAAAAGCCATCTTTGAAAGAAGTCTATCTTTCAAAGACAGGAATGGTGGATTTTAAATCAACTTATATTAACGGAGGTTAATTATGACATTAACAGTAGGAGAATCAGCAAGAGATCAACTCGTAGATGGAAATCAGGTTGCATACGAAAGAAAGCTCAATGAAGTTGAACTAGATACAGAGCACTGGGCCGGTTTGAATAAGGTGAAGTATCTCGAAAATAAAATACGCGCAGAAGGCGGTGGTTTTGGTTACACCCAAACTGAAGGCGCTAAGCCTAATGAGTATACAATTGTCTATGGACACAAAAATTCTCAAGATAAGCTTTTAATAAAAAAAGCCCGTTTCCATTATGTAGCATCCAGTGAAGGCCGTTCATGGATTCATTGCAATAACGCTGATATTAAGAGGTTCTCTCTAGACGCAGTAAAGAACTATATTGTGAATCATCCTGCAAGCCCTTGGGAGGCAAAATAAGAAGTTAGTTATTGGAGCCTTGCTTTTTTGCCACTGTACGTAAGCGTGTAAAATAGATAAAGGCTCCGGTAAGATGTGCCATTAGCATCGTGAATCCTGTTTTATCTGGCACCTGCCATATCTCTACAGCGATGAAGATGCCTCCATATACTAAGAACCAGGAACAGGTGGTTTGATAAACCATTTGAAAAAAAGTATTTCGCAATACTGTTAGGAGATTGTGCCCGATAGAGTTGATGCTTAAGGCAAGGTACGTGCAGTAGGTCCAATAGCATGTATAGCGTAAGAATTGTTTCGATTCAAAATCGTGAAGATTGGGCATGATCCATTTAATGATTAACTCCGGGTAAACAAGAAATGGAATTGCCAGAACGATCCCTCCAAGAAAAATGAATAGGACCGTTGTCTTAATGAGCTTGTCAAGAAGAGCTAATTGTCTAAGACCTACAATATAGGAACCTATAATTAGAAGAGCTTGCCCCATCCCCTCCACGACAAAGATAAAAAACAAGTGGATTGTCGTGCTAAAAGAAAGGACAAGAAGATAGTCGCCTCCTTTTTGAGTGATTAAGCGAACGGCTGCAATCCAAACAAGCAGAGGGACTGCCCGTGCGAGTGCCCGGGGAATTCCCAATTTAAGAAATTCCACCAGAAGAGTTTTTTTCGGTTGCCAGTGATGCGTGCCAAATATGATCCGGGTTTTTTTTTTGAGAAAAAGAAAAAGAAGGATTCCACAAAAAACACATTGACCAAGAAGCGTCGAAATTGCAGCTCCTTGAATCCCGAATGAGGGAAAAAAGCCTTTGACTCCAAAGATCAACAAAGGACCAAAGAGCAAGTTGATTCCTTGGCCGAAGATCCCCGCATACAATGCGATTTTTGTTTTCCCTTGTCCGGCATAAAATGCAGAAAGGGCAGTTCCCAGAGGAAGAAGTAGATTTAAAGGGATTAAAAGGCGGAAATAAGGGATCCCCAAAGAGGAAACCGAAGTATTTTGGAAGAAAAAATGCTCTAGAAAAAAACTTAGAGGGATAGCGAGCAAAAATAGAAAAAAAGAAAGCCAAATCATCTGCCAAATGCAGCTTCCCATCTCATCCAATCGATTAGCTCCTTTATACTGTCCGATCAAGACCTTGCTTGTTGCAATCATCCTTACAGAAAACACTTGAAAAAGGGAAGAAAGAGCCAGCGCTGCCGTGCTCGCATCGAGCGCCTCCATAGAATAGCGAGACAAAAATAACCGGTCGCAAAAACCCATCAAATTTGTCGATAGGAGAATCAAGATCAACGGGACGGAGATAGCGACAAGCTCTCTGAGGGAAGCAAGAGGGTGCCGAGTTAGTCCCTGAGGAATTTGATTTAGTTCAGAGTTTATTCTCATTTATCCGAGCAGTTTAACTGAAACCAGAGTTAAATTTGGAGAAAAATTTGAATTTTCTCACGGATGAGATCAACGCAAAGACCCTGATTGCTAACAAACCTCATGGCGACTCTGCGCCTCCGCGTTGATCCCAAGTATAACCCCGAATTGTGACCTATTTGCAGCAACCCACTTTTTTA
>DAHVFY010000088.1 GCA_027316765.1 Parachlamydiales bacterium
TGTCTTATCTCTTTGGTTCTGCCGCTTTGTAGTTGTGAGTAAGCGGTCATGGCTTTATTACCCGGCGAGATCGGGGTGTCGAGCTGTTGAATAATGCCAAGTTTTGCTTCTCTTAAGTCGCGCGTATCGAATTTGCCTACGGCGATTTTTTCGATTGCCGTATCAAAAGAGGTCAATGTGGTTGCGATGTTTGGGTCGCGATAAGAGTGAAAATAAAAGAATCCAAGGATGGGAAGGTAGGAAGCTCCTGTGCCATAAGCTCCGCCTTCTTCGCGAATTTTCTTGTGTAAGTAAGTGTTATCAAAGAGTTCGGCAGCAATGCAGAGAGCTGGCGCATGAGGATGTAGATAGCTGGGTGCTCTATACGCTTTTGTTATGAAAGCAACAGGGGAGGCAATCAGGTGGGCTTGTGAGCGAATTTGAGTGAAAAGGTAGTTGGGGATCCAAGGGTTTTCTCCTTTTGCAGGAAGGTCTGCAAGTCCTAGAAATTGTTCTTTTTTGAGTTCATTGTACATCTCTTCATCGCAAGATAATACAAAGTGTGTTTCGAGCTGGCAGAAAATTTTAGAATGGAGTTCTTTTAATTTTGCAATGAGGGGATCAATTTCTTGGTGGATATTGTGGCTGAGTTTTTGGACCCATTGAAAATAAGGAAGGCCATACCAGATGTTGTAGATGTATGCTGCTTGGGAAAAACCGCTTAAGGCAAGTTGCGTGGAATAGCGCATTGCGCTTCTTGTGAACTTATTTTGTAGCGATGTGTTGAGCTGGAGCACGAGCTCTTTGATTCGTTTTTTTTCATCAAAACGGGGAGTTGTTGCCATGGCAAAGAGGAGTGAGAAGAGTTCAGTTCTTTTGCGTCTTAAAGCTTTGCCTTTTAGTGTAAAAGAGAGACGAGGAAGAAAGGGGGTGTTGATGTGGGTGTTTAAACCGCAGTTGGCACCGATTCCCCCTGTGTGAGCTTGAGCAAATTCGAGGTTGGCAGTATAGGTGCGATCGCCCGCGCCAATTTCGGGTAGTAAGCTTGCTAAAAGATGCAGATAGGGAAGATCTTGTTCTGAAATTTCGGGGACATCAAAGATGAGGTCTGCATAAAGGATTTGATTGGTAAAGCAAGGGTGATGAAACACTCTTAGATTTTTGTATTTTTCTTCTTTAAGAAGATAGTCACGAGCACAGACGGGAACATCATCGAGAGTGACTTTAGGGAGGCAATCAATAGATTGTTTGTCGGCGAGTTTCTGGTAGGCGATCAATTCTTCGCTTTGTTTGATTAAGCGAGAGGCTTCTTCATCGGTAAGGTTGCTGCGAATTGTCTCTAAAGTTGTTTTTTCTTCTAAAAGTTCTTTTGAGGTCAGATGTGGATCAGGTAGAAGATGGAGCTCTACAAAATGAGGATTATCTACAAAGTACTTTTGTAGAAGCCCTGTTAAGTAGGTTGGATCTTCTATCTTTTTTAGCAGTTTGTCAAAATGCGCGTGAACTGTGAGTGCATTTTCTGGGGGGCAGCCGTGTTGTTTAGCAAGGCCTGAGCGCATGAATAAAGTTAAACCAAAGGGCGTGTGATCAGCGCTGATTTCAGTTCTATCAAATTCTAATTGATGGATAGCAGCATCGATAAGAGAGCGAGAAATTCCCTCTTTAATGATTTTTTTTATGGAGTCAAAGAGAACTTCTTTGAGTTTATCTGTAGAGTTGTCTTTGCATCCTTTGCAGATGATGACATAGGGGATTTCGGTCATCTCTGTATCGATGGCACCGTCAGCTTGAATACAGAGTCCCGATTGCAGAAGAGCAAGTTTAAGAGGAGAAGCATCTGTTTCCATAAGAATTGCATCGAGGACATTAAGAGCCAGTACATCTTCCTGATCTACAAGAGGGGCTGTCAGCCATCCAAAAGTAGATATTGTTCTTTCTGTGAGTTCTTCGCCCTCGCTCACAGGGTAGCTCATTGTTGTCTTAATCGGCTTGTGAAAACGTTGTTGTCTTGGAATAGGGGGAAGTGGATTTTCTTTAAGGGCATTTTTTAGAGCATGCTCATGAATGAAATCAAGATGATGTTTTAAGGGGATGTTTCCATAAAAGAAAAAAAGACAACGACTTGGGTGGTAGTAAGTTTCATGAAAAGCGATGAGCTCTTGATAAGTCAGTGATGGAATGATCTTCGGATCTCCACCGGAATTAAAAGCATAGGGTAGATCGGGAACTAGTGCTTTCATCATAGCATGCCACAGTCGTACGTCTGCAGAGGAAAGGCTACCTTTCATCTCGTTGTAGACAATTCCTTTATATTCTAAAGGACTTGAGGGATCTTTAGGCTGTGTGAATTCTAGTCGCGAGCCCTCTTGTAAGAAACTGAACTCTTGAAGTTTTGGATGGAAAACGGCATCGAGATAAACTTCTAGGAGATTATAAAAGTCCTTTTCTACTTGAGATGCCGCCGGATAGCAGGTGAAATCAGCACCTGTCAATGCGTTCATAAAGGTATTCAGGCTGCGACGCGTCATGGAAAAAAAAGGATCTTTTATCGGATATTTGCGCGAACCGCAGAGGACTGTGTGCTCTAGAATGTGGGCGGCACCGTTTGAGCTGCTTGGCAGTGTTTTAAAAGATAAACAAAATAAATTTTCCGGGTCATCATTTGCAAGATGCATCACTTGGGCGCCGGTTGGAACGTGGACAAGCTCTTTGAGCGTGATGTTGAGCTCCTTAATAGGAAGCGTTTTGACAAGAAGAAAGTCTAGGTATTCTTCACCCGTGGTATTTAGAAAGTTCATGGGTCAAATTGTACAGATCTCTTTAATTTTCCGTAAGAGGAAGCTTTTCTTGGAGAATTTTATCGTAAAAAGGGAGAAATTCAGGATAAAATTTTTCGAGCCGTTTTTTGAAACTAGCTGTCATCTCAACAACATGTGCTGCGGTGCGTTTCGGCTCTTTAATTTCTTCATTTTTTGCAAAATTGCCTAAATCGATATGGATCGCTTTTTTATCAAGAAAACCATAGTTTTTGTGCAAGATTGCATCATAATCGACAATGCCTTTTGCTGAGGAGGCGATGAAAAGATCAATTAAACTTGTAATGGCAAGTTGCATTGCAGCTGTATCTTGATTGAGTTCATAGTTTTTTAGAGCAGGGTCGAGAAGTTCTGCTCTTTTTTGGACGATAAAGGCTACGTTATCTAAGGGGATTTCATAATGCGAACCCAATTTGTCGACAATTGTTACAGATTTTTTGAATTCATGAGAAGGATTAAGATGGACATAGAGGAGGCCTGTTTCTTCTTTTAGTTCTTCGTAGGCAAGTTTATAGCTGTGAAAGCTATTATGTAGCCTTTTTAGCGCTCTTTTTGCTTCTTGAATTTTTGAGGCTTTAAACTTAGAAAACGGTTGGCATATCCAGGAGAGGGGCCGAATAGAGGAGGGAAAGCGGCAAAATTTAATGACATACTTTTCATCATCGCTAAGAAAAGCAAATGCTTGCCCTCCTTTGTTGAGATAGTAAAAACGTTGATTTAGGATCTTTTCTAGAGATTCTTTTTCTTTTGGGGAAAGAGGTGGTAGTTCCCAGTCGGGGTTGTAAGGGAGTGTTGAATGGATGAAGCGGATGCAAAAACTCTTGTTGTGCTTAAAGAAAAAACGATCAAGACAGTAGAGTGCTGTGGTGCAAGTGACGATAATACCGATGGCGATGAATAGCTGTTTCATAGTTTTATCCGTTGTAGACGGCTGTAAGAGACCATTTTACAGGATGATGCATGGATTGAAAACAAAAAATTATTAGACTTTGGGAGGGGATAGAAAAAAGCTTGATCAGATATCCCTAAAAACGTTAGAATTTGCACTTTCTATGGCACAGTGATGTGCAAATATTCTTCATGCGAAAGTGGCGAAATTGGTAGACGCACTACCTTGAGGTGGTAACGGGCTCTGCTCGTGGGGGTTCGAGTCCCCCCTTTCGCATCTTTTATACTCTTCTTTTCTATCTGCTGCAAATAGGTCCACAATTCGAGGTGGTAAAAATTTCTGCAGTTTTTTGCGTCCAATTTTCGAGAGTGGCAGTAAGAGAAAGTGTCTGCAGGGTATCGAAAGTGCGTACGGAAGTGAGCGCTTCGGCAAGTGGACGATCTGCGGAAGAAAAAACATTCCATTCAAGAAGAGCTTCGTGTTGAAGCAGTTTTAGGTAAAAACTTGCTAGGAGAAGCTTTGTGCTTTCAAATGTTGGAATCCGTTTCAAATAAGTTTTGTAAAGAGCATAAAGAAGTGGGTCGGGGGATTCTGGAAGAAGTAAGTATAAAAGAGCTGCTGTCATTTGACCGGCTACTTGAAGAGAATTAAAATTTTTTCTTAACAAAAGATTCTCGTCTATGGGAGATCCTTCAAGGAAGCGGAGGAGTTGAGATGTGCCTTTTTGATAGTGAAATTCGGCATGTGTAAAGGGAGTCGACAGCGTCATGAGACGAGGCGAGGAGATTTTTTTAAGAACCATTTGGATGAGACCGTTTGTTGGTGTATAAACTGAAATAATCCGACTTTTTTCTCGGTACTCTTGACTCCGCAGCACGATTCCTTCAATTTTTTCTTCTTTCACAGAAATCTAGTTGTTTGTTAGAGTTGAAACTCATTTCTTATGGTTTAAGCACCGATAGCTCAATGGATAGAGTACCCGGCTTCGAACCGGGTGGTTACAGGTTCGAGCCCTGTTCGGTGCAATTTTTTCTGCTTCCTACATAAAACACTACAAGACTGCACAAAATAAAGCTGCAGGCAATGATCGCAGGACCATTTGCCCATATCGCCATCATGCAACCAGCAATGGTAGGGGCTAAGATCTTTGCAAGATCTTGAACGGATTGATAGACTCCCATGATTTTTCCTCGTGTTTTGATTGTGCCAAATTCTGAAATTTCAAACATAATACAAGGGCATAGGATGGAATAAGCAAAGGAAAAGAGGGTGACAGTGATCATAAGCGCTGCATAACTTTTTACAACTGTGGTAGCTAAGATCGAGCAGGCAAGAAGAGCGATAAAAAAGAATAGATGTTGACGTTCTTTGAAAATTTTATGCAGGAAAAGAGAGAAGAGAAGTTGAGAGATAACGCAGCAAATTCCAAAATAAGAGAGCGCATTAAAAATTTCTAGGTTGCAGAAATTGGGATTGTTTAGAAAAAGGGCCTGAAAAAATTTAATGAATGAGTACCAGCCAAAGAAGAGGAGAAAGGTGGCTGAGAAAGCGAGAATAAGTCGTCTATCTTGACTTAGGATCGTTTTGATCCCTAGCGGGTGAGGTTTAGGTGTGTCCTCCTGAACATTTGCGTGTTTAAAGTAACGCGCAATGATTGCTGCATTGCAAAGAGCGATGAATCCACAAGCAAGAAATGTGAGAAAGGCGAGTGTTTGAACCTTAGGTATAACTTCAGTTGCGCGTCCGGCGCATAATGGACCTAAAACAAAAGCTAGTCCCACAACCATATTAGAAAAGCTATAGCGCCTTAGTTTTTCCTCGCTTTTGGACAAATCAGAGATGATTGTATTTGTCGTTGAAATATTGCATCCAGTGGACCCTGCGATGAAGAAACCTAAAAAGAGAAGGGCCACTTGATTTGTGTAGATACCGGCTGCAAAAAGAAAATATCCGGCTCCATTGCCAAGATACGCTGTTAGGAGCATTGTTTTGCGTCCAAATTTATCGGAAAACGCGCCAAGAAGCGGGCTGAACAGCATTTGAGCGAGAGGGTATACAGAGTAAAGCGCCCCCAAGATGATACACCTTGTTTCTAAGGGGAGGGAATACGTAAGAATGCTGCTTTTTGGTTCTAGAATGAGTAGGGGAATGAAGGGGATCACCGCTGCAAAGAGAAGAAAATCAAGAAAAAGAACGACAAAAACGATGGAGAGTTTAAAAAAAGGTCTCTCTTTTTTTGATGCGGTGGTTAGGGTAGTCATGGAATAAACTTTAAGGTTCAAGACGGATTGATGTCAATTTTGCTGTTTTTTCCTTTACCCCGAATTGTGACCTATTTGCAGCAACCCTTCCTTTTTAACTTCCATCTACTGCGTTTCATTCCTCGTCCAACT
>DAHVFY010000089.1 GCA_027316765.1 Parachlamydiales bacterium
ATTTTACAAGCAAAGTGGGTTTGTTCCTTGTACCAACTTTGAGCAAGTTCCCAAAGAGCTTTTCGAAAAGTATCTCTGGTGCAAAGAGAAATACCCTCAACCAACATCGCTTTTGGTTTTAGAGAAAATAGATAAATAATGAAGTAGAGTTTCTGTGTTAAAGAGCAACAGCGTCATCGTGATCTTCGAGTCGTTCGAGAAGCCATTTCTTGTAGTTTTTTTACTTTTTGCCATTATTTGGGTCAGATTATATTACGGATTGGTGAACGATTTTGGCAATGGTACGGATTGTCGGATTCCCTTCAAGTTCATACGCCAGTCATCAAGATCAGTATGGGCAAAAGGTACCGCATCAATGCCATGAGTCAGACAAAGGGGATGAATGGTACCCTCTACGCGGTATTTATCAAATTCTTTCTTTAATAAGGTGTCCACAGCATTGTTGAGCGTAAATGGGTAAGAAGGCGGACGGCCTGTACCGCATCTTCGGTCTAGGTAAAAACAGTGTGGGCATTTCAAAAAATCTTCGATCTTTGATCGACTCAGTTTGAACGGTTTTTCTCCCTCAGGGGAGAATAGATTTCGAACGCGCTGGGAACTGTAATTTGATGTCATATTAATTAAGTTTGATTTTTTTTGTTAATTATAGGAAGTGTGAAAATTATAAAAAACTAAAAAAATAAAATCATATTAAAAACAGATTTATTTTTTATTTGAATTAGGGTCTTAATTAAAAGTCTTAATTTTAACTCCGACATCTCTTGCGTTTGATATAGCAAATGCTATATGCTGATTTTTCTAATATCCCCAATTTCAGTGTCGGAGCAATTTTTTCATGAGCGATAATGGCAACAGCGAAGATGATTTACCTAAGCATATCAAGTTTATTAGACAATACCTCGGCCTGAGTCAGGAGGAACTCGCACAAAAACTAGGCGTTAGTTTTACAAGTGTGAATCGATGGGAAAATGGGCAAACAAAACCATCAAAGTTAGCAAGGCGGCAGATTGATACTCTGTGTAAGAAAAATGAAAAATTACTAGACGCATTAGGGGTGACTTGTGGCAATTAAAAAATCTGAACTCTATAGCTCTCTATGGAAAAGCTGCGATCAGTTACGCGGCGGTATGGATGCATCGCAATATAAGGACTACGTATTGGTTCTGCTTTTTGTCAAATATGTCTCTGATAGATATGCAGGTCAAAAAGATGCTCTAATTGAAGTTCCATCGGGCGGTAGTTTTTCTGACATGGTTGCTCTTAAAGGTGATAAAGAAATTGGAGATAAATTAAATAAAATTATCGGGAGACTTGCTGAAGCTAATGAGCTTAAAGGGGTAATCGACGTAGCTGATTTCAATGATGCTGATAAACTTGGTAAAGGCAAAGAGATGGTCGATCGTCTTTCCGAGCTCATCGCCACCTTTGATACGCCCGACTTAGACTTTCGCAATAACCGTTCCGACGGTGATGATATTTTAGGCGATGCTTATGAATATCTAATGTGTCATTTTGCCACTGAGTCCGGTAAAAGCAAAGGGCAATTCTACACTCCTGCAGAAGTCTCGCGCATCATGGCAAAGGTAATCGGAGTCAATACAGCAAGAAGTGCTGACCAAACAATTTATGATCCAACTTGCGGATCAGGTTCCCTGCTTCTAAAGGCCCACGACGAGGCTCGTTCACATACCGGTTTGGACCTTGCTCTTTATGGTCAAGAAAATGACAACGCGACTGCGGCGCTTGCAAAAATGAACATGATTTTACATAACTGCCCAACTGCAGAAATCTGGAAAGATAATGTTCTATCAAGTCCCTATTTCAGGCAATCAAACGGTGGATTAAAGACATTTGATTTTGTGGTTTCCAATCCCCCTTTTTCCACCAAGGCATGGAGTCATGGATTTGATCCTACTAATGATGTATTCAATCGTTTTATCTATGGTATTCCCCCCAAAAAAAATGGTGATTATGCATTTTTACTTCACGTTGTAGCCTCTTTAAAAAGCACTGGTAAGGGTGCTATTATTCTTCCCCATGGTGTGCTGTTCCGAGGAAATGCTGAAGCCGCTCTTCGAGAACAGATGATTAAACGAGGGATTATCAAAGGAATTATTGGATTGCCTGCTAACTTATTTTATGGAACGGGGATTCCTGCTTGTATCATTGTCCTTGATAAAGAACATGCAGATACGCGTAAAGGCATTTTCTTGATAGATGCAAGCAAAGGTTTTATCAAAGACGGCAACAAAAATCGACTGCGTGCGCAGGATATTCATAAAATTGTAGATGCGTTTAATAACCGGCTTAGCTTGGCTAAATACTCTCGAATGGTCCCTCTGGAGGAGATCGAGGCCAACGCCTATAACCTCAATATTCCTCGCTATATTGACGGCACTGAAGCAGAAGATTTACAAGATATTGAGGGGCACTTACAGGGCGGAATTCCCGATCGCGATATTAATGACTTAGATCGTTACTGGAAGGTCTTTCCCGGTGTGCGACAAGTCTTGTTCACACCAGCGGCTCGCCCAGGTTATAGTCAGCTCATTCAAAAGGATAACGTTAAAAACGTCATTTTTGGACACCCCGAATTCATTAATTTCAACACGTGGGTGAATTCTTTGTTTTTCGAGTGGAAAAATGCCAATACTTGGTATCTCACGAGCATAGACATAGGATCTAATCCAAAAAAGCTCATTGAAACGCTATCAGAAACTTTATTGGATGTATTTAGAAGCTCTCCATTACTTGATCCTTACGATATCTATCAATATCTAATGAGCTATTGGATGAGTACAATGCAAGACGATGTGTACATGTTAGTTCAGGGAGGGTGGATCGCTTTAGTAAATGGCCGACCCAATGGTGACCTGATTCCACAAGCGCTTGTCATACATCGCTATTTTTCCTCACAGCAACAAGTTGTAGATAACATCGAAGCTGATCGCGATAAGATAAGCAGCAAAATGGAAGCTTTATATGAGGAACATGGATGTGAAGAGGGGTTGCTTGAAGAAGCTAAAAATAATAAGGGAAAATTCACGAAGGCTAGTGTCAAAGCTCGTCTTACTGCCATCAAGCATGATTCTGAATTCGATGAAGAGCGTGAGTTGCTCAGAGAATTGCTAGATCTGATCGACAAAGAGGGTGCTATAAACAAGAGATTAAAAGATGCTCAAAATGAATTGGAGATTAATGTTTATGCAAAATATCACAGATGTCAGAATCCGAGATTAAAGACCTTGTGATAGAAGATAAATGGTTAAAGGCTCTTTCAGAAGGCATTGAAGCAGAATTGGAGTGCATTTCACAAAGATTGACAGGGCGTATTAGCGAGCTTGCAGAACGTTATGCGACTCCTCTACCATCTCTTGAGCGAGAAGTGGAAGACTATCGACTTAAGGTCGAGAGTCACCTGAAAAGGATGGGATTTGATTGGCAAAAAGTGGTATCTGAATCTATAGGAGTCATAGCATGAGTTATTCCGTTCCAATGCTTCCACTTTCAATTGAGTTAGAATCTAGGCCAGTTTTGAAAAAATTAGCTAAAGCACATCAGGCACTTGCAGAATTAAAAGGGGTAAGTGGCATCATTCCAAACCAAAGTATTCTAATCAGTACTCTGTCCCTACAAGAAGCCAAAGACAGCTCAGCGATTGAAAATATCATTACAACACATGACGAATTGTATAAAAGTGATTTTTCGGCAAAGCAATTTGCAAGTTTCGCAGCTAAGGAAGTGTATAATTATGCAGCAGCACTCCAGAATGGTTACCAAAAAGTTAAGAAAACTGGGCTTCTCATCAATAACCACATTCTGGAAATTCAGAAGACCCTGGAGGAGAATAGTTCCGGCTTCCGCAAACTTCCCGGTACAGCACTAAAAAATGACCGAACAGGCGAAATTGTTTATACGCCACCTCAAGATGAAAGCCAAATTCGAATATTGATGAACAACTTAGAACAATTCATTAATGATGATACCCTCAGCGATGCGGACACTCTAATCAAAATGGCAGTGATTCATCACCAATTTGAGAGCATTCATCCATTTTACGATGGTAATGGCCGTACGGGTCGTATTATTAATATTCTCTATCTCGTAAAACATGGGCTGCTGGACACGCCTGTTCTCTATCTTTCTCGCTATATTAATCAAAATAAAAATGAATATTATCGTTTGCTCCAAGCAGTGAGAGATACAAATGATTGGGAATCTTGGATTTTGTATATGTTAGAGGGGATCGAGCAAACCTCACGCCAGACTATTTTGCTGGTACAAAAAATGAGAGACTTAATGCAATGCCATAAGTACAGGATGCGTGAAGAGTTACCGAAAATCTATAGTCAGGATTTGTTAAATAATCTTTTCAGACACCCTTACACAAAAATCGATTTCGTCATGCAGGAGCTGCAGGTTACACGCATAACAGCAACCAAATACTTGGAGGCGCTCGTGCGAATTGGTCTTCTTTCCAAACATAAAAAATGGAAAGAAAATTATTATATGAATGATGCCTTATTTGATCTCCTGATCGACGCCGGCTCTAAACGCGAAGTTGCATCATGAGTAAAAATATGCAAAATCTCGACACGCCAGACTTGTCATGTATACAGATCGCTAGTTCTCTATATATGACAAATGCATCATGTATACGATTGCATGAATTTCTGTGCATGATCTGCTTCTCATGTACAAAAAATAGTCGTTTTTTTGTGCATGTCACTCAACCGATTAATAATTAGTATGTTAGGGAGGTTGCGATGATAGCTGTAGAGCAATACACAGGAAAAATGTCTAATGATGGCGCTGAGAGTGTCGGAGCGCCTGCAGGTTATAGGGTCTCCGAAATGGGAGTCATTCCCAATGATTGGGAAGTAAAACCTTTTGGTCAGATGGCAGAGATTACGATGGGACAGTCCCCTCCAGGAATTTCCTATAATCGCAAAGGCGTTGGTCTCCCTTTAATCAATGGACCTACAGAGTTTACTAAAAAGCATCCAGTTAAAATTCAGTGGACTACGCAGCCTACTAGTTTATGTAAGGATGGCGATATTTTATTATGTGTGAGAGGAAGTTCGACTGGCAAAATGAATATTTCAAATGATTTATACTGTATTGGACGGGGTATAGCTTCAATACGTGCAAAACTTGAAGTGGATCCCTCGTTTATCTCTTTCCAATTGAATTTTGTTATTCAAAAAATATTAATATTAACTACAGGCTCCACTTTTCCAAACATTGACGGAAAAACTATTAGAAATATCGAATTTCCTCTTCCTCCTATAAAGGAACAAAAAACCATCGCTGAAGTTCTTAGTGATGTCGATTCTTTAATCACCAATCTTGACCAGCTCATTGCCAAGGAACGGAATATCAAACAGGCCGTCATGCAGCAGCTTCTTACGGGTAAGCAACGCCTTCCTGGATTTAGCAGAGATTGGAGAAGGAATCATATAGGAGGGATATTCCAGTTTCTGAGCACTGCAAATAACCCAAGAAGTGATCTTTCCGAACATGGCTATATAGGATATATACACTATGGAGATATTCATGGAGGTACATCGCCGTTTTTGGATTGTTCTAAAAAAACGATGCCGTACATCGACCTGCAAAAGGTCAAAAACTTACCCCTTCTTGAAGAAGGAGATCTTATAATAGCGGACGCTTCAGAAGATTATGAGGGGATTGGAAAAAGTGTTGAGATCACGAATATTAATAATAAAAAAATAGTCGCAGGTTTACATACTATGCTACTCCGTGGGAATAGAAGTATCATTGTAGACGGATTTAAAGGCTATCTTCAATATATACCATCTTTACGTTCAGCCATGGTTAGACTTGCTACCGGTATCTCAGTCTATGGGATTTCAAAAAACAATCTTAAAAACGTTGAAATTAATCTACCGTCAATCGATGAACAAACGGCTATTGCTAAAGTACTCTCTGATATGGACGCAGAAATTTTTACTCTTGAGCAACAACGCGATAAGATACGGGCCCTCAA
>DAHVFY010000008.1:0-6863 GCA_027316765.1 Parachlamydiales bacterium
TACGCGCTCTTGGATCTTGAGCGATTGCAAGTGCAAGGGGAGTGATCCGAGATCCCGGAGAGAGACAAAAGTAATCTACCCCTTGCATGATAAGTTGGTGGATGATCTCTTGTCCCCAAGCAATGTTCATAGATATTGCCTTATTTTAAGTTCCAGTTCTTCCCATTCACGGTTTGATTCTGAGCCCTCTACAATTCCAGCTCCTGCAAAAAGGTGCATTTTATTTTCTTGAATGAGCGCGGAGCGGATGGCGACCGCAAATTCAGCGGCAGGCTCACTTACCCAGCCAATGGGAGCGCTGTACCAACCTCGATCAAACGGTTCATTATTATGAATAAATGTAGAAGCAGCTTCTTCAGGATATCCTCCGATAGCAGGTGTGGGATGGATCGCTTCGATGAGTTGTGCATCTGTAATTTCAGGCCGGAGTGTGCCCGAAATTTGGCTATATAAATGGTGAATGTTATGTGCTTTAATTGTGGTATTTTCTCTTTCAACACAAGAGGTGCAAAGAGACTGAAAAGTTGTTGCGAGAGCCTCTTTAACAAACAGAAATTCCTTTTGCAATTTATAAGCCTCGTTGCCTAACAATTGGTTTTCGCAGGTAAATGTTCCGGCAACAATATCGCTTGTGATTTTTTTCCCTTCACGTACATAAAGTCGTTCAGGTGTTGCGCCAATGAAAGCAGCATTGTGATTTGGCTCAAATCCATAAATGACCTTTGCATTACTTGTTGAAGCGCGTTCTGCTAAAAGTGAAAAAGGTTGTAAAGAAGCAGCAAAATCAAAAGATGAACGACGTGCAAGGACGACTTTTTTAAAAGAAGAATCTTTAAGTGCCTTGGTTAGAATTTTTTCCCAATCAGAAAAGAGAGGAAGATCTTCTCTTTTTTGCCATGAAGGAGAGGAATAGGGCTCTTTTGTTTGAGTAAAATTTAGGTGGCGCAAGCCCTCATCAGAGGCGCTAGTATCAAGAAAATGAAGGGTGAGTTCTGTGATTGCTCCCTCTTGCTTTAATTCATACAGAGGGAGGAAAAAATATGCGTTTGGAAAATCTTTCCATAAAGCATCTTGATTCTTTTCTTTTGTAAAGCGGGCGCCTCCAAAGCAGCGCACATGACCAACAAGATCTCCTTCGATGATAGGAGGGGCATTAAAAACAGCAAGGGCTCCAAGAGCTGCATACTCTTGGTCTCCCTTCCAATAGAACTTGGGCCACACCTTTTGTTTTTCTAGAAAATGTAATAGATCAATTTGTGGCATGAGAATGGAGAGTCTGCTGTATGTCTTTTGCTGCTGATTGATCATAATGGGGTAAGTAGTGATCACGGTTTATCTCCACGATAAAGAGTCACAGCGCCTCCCATGAGTGGATGCGCACGCACGTTATGGAAGCCCGCTTGTTCAAGAAGTGTGCAAAAAGCAGCGCCGGAGGGAAACGTTTCGATTGTTTCATTAAGGTAGACGTAAGCTTGTTTGTTTTTTGAAATAGTCCCACCAATAAGAGGGAGTAGCTTGCGTAGATAAAAAAGATGAGCTTTAAATAAAAAACGATTGTTAGGAAGAGAGCATTCAAGAATAAGAATTCTTCCCTTTGCAGCAAGGACTCTGTGCATCTCTTTTAAACCAAGAGAGACATCCGTTAAATTCCGAACCCCAAACGAAATTGTAACACAATTGAAGGAGTGATCGGGAAAGGGGATTTCAAGAACACTCGCCGTTTCTAGAATGACTTTAGACGCATGTTTTGTTTTTGCTATTTTCTTTCGTCCAATTTCGAGCATTTCAACGGCAAGATCGATGCCAACGGCTTCAAAGATGTGTTTTGAGCGATTCATGAGAGAGAGGATTTGATCGGCAGTCCCTGTTGCACAGTCTAGCAGTCTAATTGTAGATGTATGGGGAAGATGTTTGGCAACATATCCACGCCAATAGCGATCCATCCCAAAAGTCATCGCCCGATTGATCCCGTCGTAGGTTGAGGAGATCTCATCAAACATCTTCCAAATTTCGGTCCGGCTCGGTTCTTTCATGCTCTTATTTTATACAGGATTGGGCGCACCCTATACAACAAGAATTTAACGGATGAGATCAACGCAAAGGGTCTGAGCCGCGAAGGCGTTTTTCAAACGGAAATACTATAAGTTGTTTGTTATTAATTGTTTGTGTTAAATTAAGTTATACTATATTTTAATATTGAAATGAAATGTCATATATGGTATAATCTTATTTTAATTAGAATAATTATGCTTTTAAAGTTAGAATTTAAAAAATATCATAAATTAAAAAGGGTTAAAAATGAGTAACATAGGCCTGATCGTAGCTGGTGCAAAATCCAACTTTCCAATAATGATAAATAACAAGTCAATTTCAAAATTTAAAATTGTAGGTATTAAAAACACGGGACAACTTTTGAGTTGCGATCATTGCACTGAGTCTAAAGTATCTCAACTATTAGGCTTGTTTTTAAAGTGCGAAGATGATCAAAAACTCTATTTTCTTACACATAAATGCCTTAAGGCACATGCTCTCTGGAGTGATAAAGCTTCAATAGAGAGAATCGTTCAGCTAACTTATTTAAAATTCGTACTTGTAATAAGAGGAAAAAAACTTTCTTCTTCTGAAAAAGAATTTCTTTTTAAAAACAAAGCCATTCCTTCTGTTGATAACGCAGAAAATTACATTTTAACGAACATTTATAACTCTAAAAACAACCCTGAAATTATTTGTGAATTAAATCAGTATAAAAATAGATATGAACGGATATGTGTTGAGAAAAGCAACTTAAATTTAAACGATGGTTTTTCAAAAAGACGTAAGTTGAATGATGATGAAAATGATGATGTAGAAAACAATAATAATTTGCATGACACAAGCAATGATATTATAATAATTGAAGACGCACCTCCTAAGGAAATCCATGATATTATAATAATTGAAGACACGCCTCCTGAGGAAGTCCATGATGTTATAATAATTGAAGACGCACCTCCTGAGGAAACAAACCATGTGACAATTGAAGACACGCCTCCTGAGGAAGTAAACGATGTTGTAAAAATGTTAATTGCGAAAAAACGCACGACGAAACCTAATTTTTATGCCCCCGGAACAGAAATAGAAACGAATTCTGGCATTGGTGAAATCTTCGTGGATGTAGATAACGTTTTAAAAATGTTGCAAAATAGGATCACAGGAATTCAAGTAAGAATACAGCAAACTCTGAATGATGGGTCTCGCGTACAAAATGAAGTTTTAGCTGTGCAAGAGCCTCAACAACAACAACGTGTTATGATTTGTGCTGATCCTCATGGTAGCACACAGTCGGAGCAGGGGATACGCCAAGCGACAGCAAATATAAATAATACAACTAAATACGCTTAAACCCCGAATTGTGACCCTGCCAGAATGTCACATCTGGGGCGCCAGCTATACCAAAACTCTAAATTTTGAATTCATTTAACTGCAAGTCATTTGCTGTTAATTGCTTGCATTTAATTAATTTGTTTTTTTTGCTATGAAAAAATTTAGTTTGCGTATAATTTTTAATTTGCATATAATTTAGTTATCGAAATTGTAAAAACAAAATAAAAAGGAGATAAAAACAATGTCAGGAATATCAGATTATTATAGTATTACATCGCAGGAATATGATTATTCTGCGAACTCTGATGGAAACAGCGTTGAGTTAACGCCCACTCCTATAAAACAGGTTGATTCTAAGAAGGCGAGCGAAAAGTGTAGAGCGATTAAAGAGAAGATTCTTTCTGTTTTGAACAAGAATATAACGTCTTCAGCATTAGCTCCTTTGGGAGAGTTTTATTGTAAGCATCGCAGTATAGCAACTGTTGTGAACTTGACGCTTTTTTTTAGTATTCCGCTTTGCTTCGTAAATCCAGCTTTGGGAGGATTTTTAGGTTTCGCTTCTTTAGCTATTTTTGGTCTCTTAAAAGTTGCAAAAGAGAGTTATCTTAAGGAAGAAGCGTTCGGTTTTTGTAACGAAGAGATGCAGCGTCAGATTAAAAATTATATTCCTTAATCAGTTTGATTATCGCGATTCTTGGTAGACCTGAGAATCGCGATAAGTTTTCAATATATTAACCCTTACGTTTGCGGTCTTGTTCATTAAGATAACGTTTGCGCAGACGGATGAAGTGCGGAGTAACTTCGATTAGCTCGTCGTCTTCAATAAAATCGATCGCTTGTTCAAGTGTAAATGAACGAGGAGGGGTCAGGATGATATTTTCATCGCTACCTGCTGCTCGAACGTTTGTGAGCTGTTTGCCTTTAGCAAGATTTACGGTTAGATCATTGTCTCGGTTGTTTTCTCCGACAATCATTCCCTCATAAATCTCATCTCCGGGAGCTACAAAAAGCGTGCCGCGCTCCTGAATTGTAAAAGAGGCATAAGCTGTTACTTTTCCGCCGCACATCGAAATGAGAGCGCCTTTTTGCCTTTGAGGGATATCTCCTTTCCAAGGGCCATAATGCTCAAAAATGGAGGTTAGAATTCCAAGGCCGCGTGTTGCTGTAAGGAATTCGTTGCGGTAACCCATAAGGCCCCGTGTAGGGATGATGAATTCGATGGTCGTGATGCCATGCTCATTAGTGCTAAGGCCGCGCATCTCACCTTTGCGTCTTGATAGCTCTTCGATGACAGTTCCCGAGTAATCCTGAGGAACTTCCACGTGAGCAATTTCAAAGGGCTCATGTGTCTCTCCGTTGATCTGCTTTAGGATTACTTGCGGTTTGGAGATGGTAAATTCATAATCTTCGCGGCGCATTGCTTCGATAAGAACGGCTAGATGAAGCTCGCCCCGACCGCAAACGCGGATAGCATCGTCACGTCCTTCTACTTCTTCGATGTTTAATGAGATATTGGCGCGTCGTTCTTTTTGCAATCTGTCTCGAATTTTATTCATTGTGACATGTTTGCCATCTTTTCCAACAAATGGGCCGTTGTTCACCATCATTTCAATCGAAAGGGTAGGTTCTGCAAGTTCAATGGGAGGGAGTTGGATAATATGGTTAGGATCGCATAAGGTGTCTCCAATGGTTACATCGGGAATGCCTGATATGCTAACAATGTCGCCAACGCCGGCCTCTTCCATTTCAACTTTCTTTAAGCCGAGATAACCTTCGACTCTTGTTACGCGATGTTGCGTTGGATGCCCATTTTTATCAATTCTAGTAATGGCTTGACCCTTCTTTATTTGTCCTTCAAGAATTCTTCCGCAGGCTTGACGACCAATGAAATCGTCATAACTGAGAGTCGTCGCTTGCATTAAGAACGGAAGGTCGAGACTTCCTGGAGGAGGAGGGACAACTTTAATGATGAGTTCAAATAGGGGACGCATATCCACGCGTGGATCATTGAGTTCGAGGATAGCAAATCCTGTAAGACCCGATGCATAACAAATGGGGAAATCAAGCTGCTCATCGTTAGCACCAAGCTCAACAAAGAGATCAAAGGTGAGATTAAGAGCTCGGTCTGGATTTGCATGAGGGCGGTCGATTTTATTGAGAACGACAACGGGTCTAAGGCCCATTTTAAGCGCTTGCGACAGCACAAAGCGCGTTTGAGGCATAGGACCTTCTTGAGCGTCAACAAGAAGAAGGACGCAGTTGACAAGACCTAGAACGCGTTCTACTTCTCCTGAAAAATCGGCATGCCCCGGAGTGTCAATAATATTAATTTTAAAATCTTCGAAAAAGACGCTTGTGTGCTTCGCGAAAATGGTGATACCCCGTTCTTTTTCTTGGTCATAGCTATCCATGACTCGCTCGGGAACTTTTTCGTTATCGCGAAAAATGTTTGATTGTCTTAAAAGACTATCAAGAAGTGTTGTTTTGCCATGGTCGATGTGGGCGATGATGGCAATATTACGAATTTTGTCTGGCTTATACATATGATGCAAATTATAGAGGGCTAGCCATTAAAACGCCAGAGGATTATAGTTTGTAGCGTCTAGTAACCGAGGGTTTGAGCATGATAGAGAATGAAACTATAGACAGTGAAGAAGTGCTCCTAGGGGCTGCAAGTCTTATGGAATCAAAGACTTCACAGCTCGATGACTTGTTGAACGAGAAACTGGCGTCAGCTTTTCATAAGCAGACCTCAACGGTTATGCTTCACGATCTTGCTAAGATCGCAAGTGAACACTCGCCCATTGATCTGGCTTATGCCGCTTGTAGACTGCCGCCCCATGCTCGTCCTATTCTTTATGAGAACCTTTCAAATTTAGATGCAAAAAGCACTTTCATGATCAATACAGACAGCAGCACTCGATCTGCCGTCTTCCGTCATATTGGCGATATGGAAGCTAAGAATCTTATTGAACATATGCCGCCCGATGAAGCTGTAGCAGTTCTTGAGGATATTTCTGAAAGACGATTCCGTCGCATTGTCGATATGGTTGAGCCGGAAAGGGCGCGTCGAATTCGGGAAATTAAAAAGCATGAGAGGAATACAGCGGGTCGTCTCATGAAAAATGAATTTTTTTCATTTACAACCGATGTGACAATTGGGGAAGCAGCCTCTTATATTAGAGATCATCCAGGAATTGATTTAACACGTCGTATTTTTGTCGTAAATTATGAGGGGGAACTTCAAGGCTATGTGCCCGCACGCAATTTAATTGTTAATCCAGATAATCTTCCTTTACGCCAGGTGATGCGGCCGATTTTACATAAAGTGACACCCGACATTTCTCGTGAAGAGGTTGTTGAAATTGTTTCAAGGTATAGCATATCAGCGTTATCTGTTGTCGATCATCAAGACCGTTTGCTTGGAGTCATTACTTACGAAGACGTATTGGAAGCTATGGGAGATATCGCTGATGATACAATCGCAAGTATGGCGGGTA
>DAHVFY010000008.1:6873-35614 GCA_027316765.1 Parachlamydiales bacterium
AGTGAGCTTGAGCCACTTCATAAACGGATTTTTGCAAGAGCGCCGTGGCTTGTCGTGACTCTTTGTGCTGGGCTTATTAATGTTAGTGTTATGTCTTCGTTTCAAGGCCATGAAGGTGGTCTTTTAACTTTTGTTCTTTTCTTTGTTCCTTTGATTACGGGAATGTCGGGTAATATTGGTATTCAATGTAGCACGATTCTTGTAAGAAGCATGGCAACCGGTGTTCTTTCTGTAGGAAATAGAACAGAAGCTGTCATCAAAGAGTTGTTAATTGGTCTTATTACAGGTTTTATTTTTGGAGTGCTTTGCGGAATACTTGTTTATATGCTTGATTTTCTTGGTATGCCGGGTAATTTGCTAAGTCCAGTTCTTGTTGGTCTAATTGTTGGCGTAGGTCTTTTTGGAGCTTGTTTGACGGGTACGCTTCTTGGTGTGTTTTCTCCGCTTTTCTTTGCGCGTATTGGTGTCGATCCAGCGATTGCTTCGGGGCCAATCATTACGGCGTTTAATGATTTTCTCTCGATGTCCATTTATTTCTTAATTGCGATTGGACTCTCAGCTTTACTGATATAAATTTTTTGATACTCAGTATGATTATGTGGAATCGGGGCTTGCGATTTTGCACGGAAATATATATAGTTGAAAGTGGTGAAGGGGATGTGTATAGATAGATGGAATCGACAAATAAACAAGTAGCTTTGATGCTTCCTAAACTCCTAGCGAATTTAGGAAAAAGGTGTCACGATAGACCTGATCTTATTTTGGCTTCTTGGTCTGAAATTATTGGTGAAAAATTGGCCCCTATGGCACAAGCTGTTTCTTTTAACGAGGGTGTGCTGACAGTTCGAGTGAAAAACTCGAGTTTGTATAGTTTACTTATGCAGCATGAAAAAACGCGGTTGCTCAAAAAGCTTAGGGAAAAGTTCCCTTCAGCGGCAATCCGGAACATTATTTTCCGAATGGGTTAAGTATAGGTATGACGACGATGACAAAAGAAAAAGAGTACGACGCCAGTTCGATTACCGTTCTCGAAGGTTTGCAAGCGGTACGCGAGCGTCCTGGGATGTACATTGGCGATACGAATGTCAACGGCTTGCACCAGCTTGTGTATGAAGTGGTGGATAACAGCATCGACGAAGCTCTTGCAGGATTCTGCACTGAGATCACCGTCATCATCCATAAAGACAATTCTGTGTCTGTAGAAGATAACGGAAGAGGGATTCCAACGGGTAAACATGAACGAGAGTCTATTAAGCAAGGTAGAGATGTCTCTGCTCTTGAAGTTGTGATGACGATTCTTCATGCCGGTGGTAAATTTGACAAGAATACATATAAAGTATCTGGCGGTTTGCACGGTGTTGGCGTTTCCTGTGTTAATGCTTTATCCAAAAAATTACACGTTGAAGTCTTTCAAAATGGCAAAATCCATGAGATGACGTTTTCTCAGGGAAAGGTCACGCATTTTCTAAAAATCGCTGGTGAAACGGAAAAAACGGGAACAAAGGTTTCTTTTTGGCCCGATGACACGATTTTTACAGTCTTAAGTTATGATTACGATACCCTTCTTAAACGACTTCGGGAATTAGCGTTTCTTAATCGAGGGATTAAAATTAATTTTCGCGATGAGCGAAACACAGATCATCCTGAACAAACTTTTTGTTACGAGGGCGGGCTTGTTTCTTTTGTAGAGTATTTAAATGAGCATAAAGAGCCTTTATTTCCAAAACCGATCTATATTCATGGAATGAAAGAGGGGCACGATGGTCCGGTCGATTTTGAAGTCGCTATGCAGTGGAACGAAACGTATTCTGAAAATGTACACTCCTATGTGAATAACATTTCAACGCGTCAAGGTGGTACCCATCTGACTGGATTTTGTACAGCGCTCACTCGTGTCCTCAATAGCTATATTAAAGCCCACAATCTGATGAAGAGCGACAAAATCTCCATTGCAGGGGATGATATGCGCGAAGGATTAACCGCTGTCATTTCAGTGAAAGTTCCTAATCCACAATTTGAAGGGCAGACGAAACAGCGACTTGGTAATAGTGATGTCGCTTCAATTGTGCAGCAAATTGTTGGAGAAGAGCTTCATACTTTTCTTGGGGAGAATCCTGCGATTGCAAAAGGAATTGTAGATAAGGCGATTATTGCGGCGCAAGCAAGGGAGGCTGCCCGTAAGGCGCGAGAATTGACGTTGCGCAAGACAGCTCTTGACAGTGCAAGGCTCCCCGGAAAATTGACAGATTGTCAAGAAAAAGACCCGGCGCTTTGCGAAATCTATATTGTTGAAGGGGACTCTGCGGGAGGTTCTGCTAAGTCAGGTCGCGATAGGAGATTTCAGGCGATCCTTCCGATTCGTGGTAAAATCCTAAACGTAGAGAAAGCGCGGCTTGAAAAGATCTTGCAAAACCAAGAGGTAGGTGCAATGGTTGCAGCTTTTGGGTGCGGGATTGGCGCGGGAAATTTCAATCTTGAGAAGTTGCGTTATCATAAAATTATTATTATGACGGATGCTGATGTTGACGGATCTCATATTCGCACTCTGCTACTCACTTTCTTTTATCGCCATATGCCAGCTCTCATTGAAAATCAATTTATTTACATTGCACAACCGCCTCTTTATCGCGTTTCGCGAAAAAAGGTTAGCCGTTATATCCATAGTGAAAAAGAGATGGATGAATATCTTCTAGAGTTAGGACTTAGCGATATCTCGATTCGCTTACTTGGACATGAAGATTTCTTAACTAAAGATCAGGTGAAAATTTTGCTTGAAGCTACAAGAGAGGTGGAAAGCTTTATCTCCTCTATTGAACGCAAGGGGATTCCTTTCCGTGAGTTTTTAGCTATGAAAGATGAAGGAGGACGACTTCCTAGATTCCAGCTTCAGCTTGGTGATGAATTTAAGCTTGTCTATTCTGAAGAAGAATTCGCTGCGATTAAAAAAGAAAATGAAGAGTTGCAAAGACTTGAACATAAACGCAAACTCGATGCGATTCCTATTGATGAGCAAAATGAGGAGATGAAGATCTTCCGCCAAAAGGGAATTCCTTTTGTTGAGCTTTATGAAGTGGATGTTCTCGCAAATCTCAAAGAGCGTCTTGCACAATTTGATTTTGCACTTGATCAGTACATAGTGGCAGAGGGTAAATTATACGATATTGTTGATGATCATGGACGCGAAACGCCCATTTACAACCTGAAAGAGGGAATCGATTTTCTTAGAGCAAATGGACGCAAGGGAGTTGAAGTTCAACGTTACAAGGGTCTTGGTGAGATGAATGCGGATCAATTGTGGGAAACTACAATGGATCCTTCTAAAAGAACTCTTTTGCGCGTAACCCTTCCTGATGCGATTGCTGCAGACCTTATGTTTACAATGCTGATGGGTGAAGATGTGCCACCGCGACGCGCTTTTATTGAGCAACATGCATTATCTGTTAAAAATTTAGATATTTAAGATTCAAAAGGGGTTTCATGTCTTATACACAAGATGACACCATACTTCCTCGCAATGTAGAAGAAGAAGTGAAGGAAAGTTACCTCCGTTATTCCATGTCCGTGATTATTTCACGCGCCCTCCCTGATGTCCGTGATGGCCTTAAGCCGTCACAACGAAGGATTCTGTATGCGATGCGACAGCTGGGATTAACTCCTGGAGCAAAACAGCGTAAATGTGCAAAGATTTGCGGTGATACTTCTGGTGATTACCACCCTCACGGCGAAACTGTTGTCTATCCTACTTTAGTGAGGATGGCGCAACCTTGGGCAATGCGGTATCAACTGATCGAAGGTCAGGGTAATTTTGGATCTGTAGATGGTGACCCTCCGGCTGCAATGCGTTATACAGAAGCGCGTCTTACACATTCTTCAATTGCTCTTATGGAGGATTTGGAGAAAGAGACGATCGAAATGGTTCCCAACTATGATGAAACGCGTCTTGAACCCACAGTCTTTCCTGCAAAATTCCCCAATCTTTTAGCGAATGGATCCTCTGGAATTGCTGTCGGTATGGCAACAAATATCCCTCCCCATAATCTTGGAGAGTTGATTGCAGCAACGGTTCTTCTTATTGATAATCCCTTAGCTTCCATTGAAGACATTATGGAAATCATGCCAGCTCCCGATTTCCCTACAGGCGGCGTCATTTGTGGTTATCGTGGAGTTAAAGAAGCTTTTCACACAGGACGAGGAAAGGTGATTCTTCGCGGAGTTTTGCGCGTCGAAGATCAAGAAAATGGAGAAAGACAAAGAATTGTTATTGATGAGATTCCCTATAACGTCAGTAAGGCTGCGCTGATCATGCGAATTGCAGATCTTGTTAACGAAAAAACAATTCCTGGCATTTCTGATATTCGCGATGAGTCAGACAAAGATGGGATGAGGGTTGTTATCGAACTCAAACGAGGTGAAATCCCTGATGTAACGATCAATCAGCTCTATAAATTTACAGATCTTCAGGTGACTTTTGGCTGCAATATGCTTGCACTTGACAAAGGCTTGCCGCGCACGATGAATGTCAAGCAGATGATTGCTGCGTGGATCGAGCATAGAATGGATGTAATTCGTCGTAGAACCCGCTATGAGTTGAATAAAGCGGAAGCTAGAGCTCATATTCTTGAGGGGTATTTGAAGGCTCTGGATCATCTTGATGCCGTTGTAAAACTCATTCGCGCAAGTAACAGTCGAGATGAAGCAAAGAGCGAACTTATGATGAAATATACGCTCAGCGAAAGACAAGCTCATGCTGTTTTGGATCTTCGTCTTTATCAACTTACAGGTCTTGAACGAGAAAAAATTGAGGGAGAATATCAGGAATTACTCTCTAGAATTGCCTATTACCGCTCTGTTTTAGCAAGTGAGCAACTTGTGCGCGGCATTATCAAAGATGAGCTTCAAGAACTTCGTAAACACCATACTTCTGATAGGCGTACTAAGATTATTGCAGCAGAAGGGGAATTTAACATGGAAGATTTGATTGCTGATGAGCAAGTAATCATTACAATTTCAGAAGATGATTACATTAAGAGAATGCCTGTTAATATTTTCCGAGAGCAACGACGTGGTGGTCAAGGCGTGATCGGTCTTGATATGAAGAAAGAAACAGACACTCTGAAAGACATCTATGTCGCGTCGACGCATGATTATCTTCTTATTTTTACAACTCTTGGTAGATGTTATTGGCTTAAAGTTTGGCAGCTTCCGGAAACTGGGCGAAGATCAAAAGGTAAGCCACTTGTCAATCTCCTAGAAGATATCCAGGAAGGAGAAAGGATTGCAGCGATTCTTCGTATTAAAAACTTTGAAGAAACAGGAGGTATTCTCCTTGCAACACGTAATGGTGTTGTTAAAAAAACAGATATTAGTGCTTTTAGCTCTCCTCGTCGTAAAGGTGTCTATGCTATCAATATCGACGAAGGTGATGAAGTCATGGCAGCTCGCGTTACTCATGAAGGAGAGCAAATCATGCTCTTTACAAAGGGAGGAATGGCGGTTCGTTTTGATGAGAGCCAAGTGCGCGCTGTTGGTAGGGTAGCACGCGGTGTTAGAGGTGCAACTCTTAAAGATGAGAAAGATGGTGTCATTTCTTGTGTTGTCGTTAAGGGGGATGAGTCGCTTCTTGTTGTCTGCGAAAATGGATTTGGTAAACGTTCTCTTGTAGAAGATTTCCGTCAAACAAATCGTGGCGGTGTTGGAGTTCGATCCATTATCATTAGTGAACGTAATGGGACTGTTGTTGCTGCGCTTTCTGTAGCAGATCAAGATAGTGTTGTGATGATGTCTGCCGGAGGGCAAACTGTTCGCATTAGCATGAAAGATGTACGTGTCATGGGTAGGTCTACGCAAGGTGTGCGACTTGTTAACTTACAGGAAGAGGATAAACTCGTCGCTGTGCAGAAACTTGAACACATTGAAACCGAGTAGTTTTAGCGATGTTTATCACCTTTGAGGGAGGGGAGGGCGCAGGCAAGACCACCTTGATAGAAAGGATCTATGAAGAATTACAGCAACGGGGAGAGCGCGTCGTGAAGACGCGAGCTCCCGGGGCTACTGCAGCCGGCCTTGTGATTCGAGATCTTCTTTTGCATCACGAAGAGCCTCTTTCCTCGCGTGCGGAACTTCTTCTTTATTTGGCAGATCGTGCCGAACATACCGCAAAGATTATTAGGCCAGCTTTAGCTGAAAAAAAAATTGTCCTTTGCGACAGATTTAACGATTCGACAGTTGCTTATCAGGGGGCCGGGCGTGGTTATGGTCCTCATTTTGTGCGCACATTATGTCATTTTGCCACACAAGATCTTGAACCCGATCTTACTCTTTATCTCGATCTTGACCCGGAAATTGGTCTTGATAGAGTAAAAAAATCTGGAATGACTAAAGATAAGATTGAATCGGAAAAGATTCTCTTTCATCAGACAATCAGAGCTGCATTTCATGCAATCGCTAAAAGTGAGCCGGAAAGATTTCACATGATCGATGCTTCACAACCGCCAGAAGTTGTTTTTCAAAAAGCTCTTGAAATCATGATTAAAGGCAGAAGATGTTAAATCAGCTCATGCATTTAGTAGAAATTAAAAAAGTGCCCCATACACTTCTTTTTGCAGGTCCAAAAGAGTCAGATAAACGAGCTGTTGCGCTCAAATTTGCTGCAGCACTTTTGATGTCGGAGAAAAAGCAACATCCCGATTTGCATTTTTACGAACCGGATTCAAGCGGAGGAATGCATACCATTGAAGCGATGCGTGCGCTCATTAACGAAGTGCACATTGCACCTTACGAGGCCTCAGCTAAGGTGTTTATCATTGAAGATGCGGATAAAATGCTTCCTACAAGCAGTAATGCTCTTTTAAAAACATTGGAAGAGCCCTCTGCTCATTGTTATATTATTCTTCTTGCAACAAGGCTTGATGCAATTTTACCAACAATTATTTCTAGAGCCCGTACATTTACGTTTAAAGCCCAAGAAAAAAAGCCTATAGAGAGAACGGAAAAAAGAGACCTATTAGTGAGTATGTTAAGTCGCAAGCTCTCTTATGCAGATTTTATGAAAGGTTCCACCTCTTTTAGCGAAGAAGAATTTTCAGAACAAATTCTTGAAGAGATTTTGCATTGGAATCGAGATCGACATCTTCTTGCTGCAGGTGGGGATTTAAGTAAGCTTTATTTTTCTGCTTATAAAGAAGAACTGATAGCGTGTACTTTTAAGCTAGCTCCCCTTGAACAGATTTTTGATCAAATTGAAAAAGCGCGTTTTGCGCTTCAACAGCATGTGAATCTCCGCAACTGCTTAGACTTAATTATTCATGATCAGTAACCTCCAGCAAAATGATTTTAAAAAAAAGTGGATGGTTCTTTCATTATGTGTTAAGTTTAAAAAAAAGAACTTGCATGAGGAAAGTATGAGTGCTTACAAAAAAAAATCCGCTACGCATCGAGTGCTGACTTATAATATACCAACACTTGCAAAAAGTGTTTTTTGGAAAGCATCTGTTTTCTCAATGATCGTTTTTCCTGAATTTGCTTTTTCTTTGTCTGATTCTGTGTTCATCCAGGACAATGAAGCTGATAGAGGAGAAATTTCTTCCCAAGAAGGAGATGACAATAACGCAGATACAAAGGATGAATTAGAAAGTGAAAATAAGGTAGAAGAAACGGTTTCTACAGCCCCTCAAGTCGTCATTACAAAAGAGCTTGAAGATAGTAGAGATAAGAAAAAAATATTTTTTCGCAGGCAAAGAGTTGCTAATGTAGCAGACTCAAAACAGCCTGCTAAAACTCCTGCTACCAATACACCAAGTAAAGCAGCGTTGCATTCACGATTAGAGATCGGGGGAAATTATACTTACGTCACCCTTAAACCGCATGATCATCAAACATTTACAGGTAACCTTGGAGGAATCCAAGCGTTGTATGAATATCGGCCTGCCAATCGATTTTACGGAGGCGTTGAATTCTCGTGGCGTGAGGGAGATACTCATAGCGCAGTTGGCAAAAGATCTCTTCTTTATTTTGATGTTCAGGAAAGATTCGGGTATACCCTCGCTTCTGCGCAAGAAGCTTTTAGACTGACTCTTTTTTCCGGATTTGCTTATAGATATCTTGGAGAAACATTTAAGCCAAAGTATAGAGGATCTTTAAGCTTTGGATATAATGAATTCTATTTTCCAGTAGGATTTCTGAGTTGCTATAGAGCAAATTCTGTATTTTCATTTGGGGTGGATTTTACTTGGATGCCTCAGGTTTATACCACTGTGTCGATTGTTCCTTTAAAAGGGGCTCGCTGGGTGATTACAAATAGACTAGATAACTTTCTTGTCGAAGCCCCATTTACTTTTACGTTAACAAAAAATAACAGACTTCTTCTTATTCTAAAGCCTTCTTATCAGTATTGGAAAGATGGCCACTCAACTGCAAAGTTAAGAAACGGAATTGCTTTAGGACTTCCAGGAAACACGTATAATTTTTATGGTGTTGACTTAACGCTAGGCTACAGTTTTTAGTTGCGAAGCTTGCCGGCCCAGCCGAGTTTACTGCGCAAAGTAGAAAAGTAATCACGTCTAAATAAACTTACAAGCTTAAAACTTTTTTGACTGCGAGAGATGCGAAATACCTCCCCCGTTGCGAGATCTTGATGGGAAAAACCATCTGCTCGAATTTCTACAGGATCATAGTCGCTTAAGTATTGGATTTGAATCTCCCCAGTCGCTGTGAGAACGATGGGACGGTTAGAGATCGTGTGAGGACTGATTGGGGTAATTACAAGAGCATCCAAGTTGGGGCTGAGAATGGGGCCGCCGGCTGCAAGAGAATAGGCTGTTGATCCATTTGGAGTTGCAATGATGATTCCATCGGCCTCAAACGTATTGAGATAGGTGCCATTTACATGAATTGCAAGTTCAACAAGACTTGGATTTCTACCTCGGTGGATGACGATATCATTGACTGCAAAACAACGATTATTGCTAATTGATTCTCCATGCAACACGACTCGATCCTCTATGCGATAAGCTCCCGAAATTAAGTCTTGCAAACTCGGATAAATATCTGAGATCGGAACATCTGCCATGAAGCCAAGATGTCCCAAGTTAATTCCTAAAATGGCTGCATTAAGATCTTCGTATTTATGTACAAGACGAAGGATAGTTCCGTCGCCCCCCATTGAAATCAGAAATTTGATTTCATGAACATCTATTTCGGATAGAGGCTTTGCATTGAGCTCTGAAGCTGTTTCATCTTCTGTAACAACTGTGATGCCCTGTGAGGTTAAAAATTCGCAGATTCCGATGGCGAGATTTTTTGACTGCCTTTTATTCGTGTTTGCAAAGATGGCAATAATCATGAAAAACTTTCTGTTAAAGGTTGTTTTTCTTGAGAAAGAAGAAGCTCTCCCTCTCGAGTTTTAATTAATGTTTCGATTTTGCGCTCTGCTTCATTAAGCCTTGTGTTACAAGAAACGATGAGCTGATCGGCTTCTTCATATAGTTTGATGGCTTCTTCAAGAGTAGCTTTACCTGAATTCATTTTCTCTAAAATTTGTTCTAAACGAACATATGCTTGCTCAAAAGAGGGAGCATTTTGCTTATCTTCTGTCATATTTGAATTTCATCCACGGTTGTTTTTAATGTGCCATCACACATAAGGAGATGGATTTTTTGTCCTTGAAGGAGTTCTTTCGTTGAGAGGATAACTGAATTTGTGTTTTCCGCAAAGGGGATGCAATACCCCTTTTTCAAAAGATTTTTTGGATCAATCGATTGAAGATGCGCTGTAAGTTGATTGAGTTTAGTTTTCAGAAATGCAACTTGTGCTAGGGGTTTGAAAAGGGCTACTTGTTTTTCAAGGCTTAAAAACTTTAACTTTCTTTGGTGAAAGTGATGCTTAACAGCAGTTGTAATGTCACTTCTGTAGTCATCGAGTTTTTGATAAGATTTTCCAAGAATTGCGTAAGGAGAGGAAAGAACAGGTTGTTCCTTGTATGCCTTTAATCGCAGTCTATGATGTTGGATTTGTGCCTTTAGAGATTGTCTCAATCTTCCTTGAGTGTTTGATAGAAAATCAATGAGCTGATTTTTCTCTTGGCTGACGATCTCTGCAGCGGCAGATGGGGTTGGTGCACGCACATCTGCAACATAATCAGCAATGCAGTAATCTGTCTCATGACCGACGGCTGAAACAATGGGGATTTTTGAGTTGTGGATCGCTGTTGCGACAAGCTCTTCGTTAAAAGCTGCTAGGTCCTCTAGGCTTCCACCTCCGCGTCCGACAATTAAAACATCTGCAAGAGCATATTGGTTGAATTGTTCAATAGCTTTGGCGATTTCATTTGCAGCGCCCTCTCCTTGAACTCGAACAGGGTTCAGTAAAAGTTTAAAGCCGGCGCTTCGCCTTTTTAAAATGTTTAAAATATCTTGAATCACAGCGCCAGTTGGACTTGTGATAACTCCAATGACCTTAGGGTGTTTGGGTAAGTGTTTTTTTTTCTCTTTTGCAAACCACCCTTTTTGCTCAAGCTTAAGTTTAAGCTCGTGCCATTTTAAAAGAAGTTCTCCAATGCCGATGAACTGTAGCTCTCTGACGAGGATCTGATAGTTGCCTCGAGGAGAATAGACGCTCATTTCCCCTTTAATAAGGACTTGATCCCCGTTTTTAGGAAGAGCTTTTAATCCACGTGTATTGCCCTTGAAGAGAACGGCGCTAATTTGCGATTCCTGATCTTTGAGGGTAAAATAAAGGTGACCCGAGGCTTGTTCCTTGAAATTGCTAATTTCTCCTTTGACGAAAACAAAGGGAAATTTTCCTTCTAAAAATTTTTTTATAGCTGCGGTGAGCTGTGTAACTGTAAGAATCTCTTCCATATTTGACTATTTTAGTATATCATCTGAAATCTTATGAAGCGTAAACTCATTTTAGTCGGCAATTGGAAGATGCACAAGACTCGGGGCGAGACAAAGGCTTTTGTCCACGAGCTTACAGAGCAAACACGAGATGCGTCATGCCATATTTTTATTGCGCCCCCCTTTACAGCGCTTGCTGCCGCTGCGTCCTCTGCGCAAGCTGGCCAAATTGTTATTGGTGCACAGAACATGCATGATGCGGAGCGGGGAGCCTTTACCGGTGAGATTTCTGTGGAAATGCTTGAAGAAGCAGGTGCTCGCTTTGTGATCCTTGGGCACTCGGAAAGACGGCACATCTTTCATGAAACCAATGCGTTTATCAATCGGAAAGTAAGACGTGCTTTAGAAAGTCGCTTACAACCCATTCTTTGTATTGGGGAGACAGCAGAAGAACGAGAAGAAGGCGAGACGGAAGAGGTTCTTAGAAATCAGCTTGAAGAGTGTTTGCAAGAGGTTTCTCCCGAAGGGATTATAATCGCTTATGAGCCTGTTTGGGCAATTGGCACAGGCAAGGTAGCAACACCTGAGGGCGCTCAAGAAACTCACCGCTTTTGTCGTAGTTGGTTTGAGAAAAAATTTGGCAAGGAACTTGCTAATAAGCTTCCGATCCTCTATGGCGGATCAGTGAAGCCGGATAATATTGCTGAACTTTGCGCTAAGCCCGATATCGATGGAGCTCTCGTTGGTGGTGCAGCGTTGGATGTGAACAGTTTTGTACAGATGGTTAAGAGGTTAGAACGATGATAGTATTATTTTATAGCGGATTATTTTTGTTTATTCTTCTTTGTGCGCTTCTTTGCCTTGTTATTCTTGTCCAAGAGAGCAAAAGCATGGGACTTGGTGCTTCTTTTGGCGGGGATGCGGGTGAATCGCTTTTTGGAACATCAACAGCAGAAGTACTAAAAAAGTTTACAGCTTGGCTAGCGTGCATTTTCCTAGCATCTTGCGTTATTCTTTCTGCGTGGTCTTCTGCAATTGGGAAGCCGCAACATAAGGCTCCCGTTACTATTGAAGAAGAAGCTTAAGATTATCAATGAAACGACAAATTATATATTACGGTCACCCCCTTTTGCGTAAGCGTTGTGCAGAAGTTTCTGAGGTGACAGACGAGATCCGAGCTCTTGTGACAGATTTGATTGATACAATTCAAGTTAGCAATGCTGTTGGGCTTGCAGCCCCACAGATTGGTGTTCCTTTGCGAGTTTTTGTCTTATATGATTACATTATCGAAGATGAAGGACGGAAATGGAGCATAGACAAGGAGCCTCGCATTTATATCAATCCTCAGATTACGATTCTTACAGAAGAAGAAGACGTGGCAGCCGAGGCGTGTGTTTCGCTTCCCCGCCTACATGTTGATGTGTTTCGCCCCCTTAAAATCAAAATTAATGCGATTGATTTTCATGGGAATCCCTTCGAAGAGGTCATTGAAGGGTATAATGCAAGAGTGCGACTTCATGAGAATGATCATCTCAACGGTGTTTTAATCATTGACCGTACAGATGCAAAAACCCGCCGCATGATTGAGTCGGAGCTTCGCGCTATCAAAAAAAAATACAACAAAAACTAAGAATCATGACAAGTTTGGTAGCAATCAGCGGCTAAGAACTCTAGTGTGAAGGAAATTTTAAGCAAGATTTTATTTTATTAGAGAGATGGTTCCGGAGAATTGGAAAGGGTCATTTGGAATATGTCTATAGCCGAGCTTTAGTTGCCAGCTTCTAGCAATCTGTTTAATGAGCTCTGTGCGAATTTCGCTGTACCCAGGTTCTGTCAAACGTCCCCAACCAAAATGCGCTTGAAAATTGATTGTGAGAGTTGGCATAAGGCGCATTTGAACGTTTGTGAGAAGCGTGTTGCGCTGGTCGGAAAGGGGAGAATCGAGTAGATTGTCAAGAGATCGTGCGACATCGAGAAAAAAATTCTCATGATTGGCTTTTCTAAAATCAAAACGACTGCGATGTCTAAATTCACATGTGAAGGCAAGGTTTTCGTTAATTGTGCACTCTGCGGCAATGTTTGCAATATCCCAAACATTTTCTGCAATATTCCATGCTGCAATTCCTTGAACATGTATAGAGGGAAGGCGCAGAGAAAGTTCGAGATAAGTGCGCGGAAAGATTTTATGAAGAGCCGTATCTTTGTCAAATAGGCCGTAAGTATAAGCCTCCGCTGTAAAAGTCGGTAGAAAGCCGCGTGTGAAGAAAGTATTGCGTACACCCGTTCGGAGAAGATTGAGTCTGAAATATCCGTCGTCAATGCTAAAAATGTAGTGTTCTTTTGTGCCGGATAAAGGCTGTGTATAGCCTTGAAAGTTAAAATAGGGTTCAATTACGTGCCGAAACAACGGATAAGTGTGATAAAGACGCGTATTCAGAGTGCAGCCGTAATTAAAAATTCCTTGTCCTACTGAGTGATGGTGTTGGTTGTTATTATAAAAAATACCAATGATTCCAATATTTGGCATGAAGGTTAGGTAGGGCAATTGAAAAGGACGATAAAGTCCATTACGTGTTTCAAGACGTACGGCATGTGTGTTTTTTAGAAATTTATGAAGATCGGTTGCATAGACATAGTCAAGAAAGCCCCCATTTGCGTAATTTGTTGAAACAATTCCTGTCTTTCCTATTTCAAAAGGGCGGACACCTATTTTAATAAGAGGAAGCTCTTGATCAAGGCTTTGGAAATAGTTAATGCGCGGCTGAAAATTGAAAGAGCCAAAGAAATTATCCTGTTTGTGATCAATGTGAAGGATGGTTCTTTTTTGCGTATTGACATCAAAATCATCGCTTTTAAAGTCGCTTGGCATCTTGATGTCGCTCATTTTATCGTAGGTCATATGGACCTGCGTTTTTTGATCTAAGGTTTCTGTATGGAAGAAACCTTGAAATCGATACCGCTTGGGACTGCGTTCATCAGGGACTTCTTTATCGTAAGCGCCATAATTTTTACTGAGGAAGATAGTGCGGTTATCATCAGAGTAATAAGAGGCCTCTAAAGCAGCACCGGGGCCTAAAGTTAATCGATAGTCAAAACGAAAATAAAGGCTAAAATTTTCCCAAGAATAGATGCGATAGCGCATTGACAGCCGTGGTCCAAGTCCCTTATCCCAAAGTATCTTGTAACGAATGGGAGACTCTTTTAAAATCCTTAAATTGCTCTTAAGAGACGGTAGCCAGAAAATAGGGATTTTAATAAAGCGGAAGCTGATATTTTTTGCAGAAAGAAGTCGATCTTTTGTGATTTTAACGGTTCCGGCATTAACGTCCCAAGTGTGGTCTTGATCCTCAGATGTTGTGATGTAAGCGCCGTAGATGTAATAGCTGCCATCTTCCTTTAATTCAATTTTACTTCCGCCTATAAACCAAATATCAACAAAAGTCTTACCGTCTATCAGCGTTCCTGTTCGATTCATAAAATCAAACTCAAGACGAGTGCCGACAAACGATTGCCCGGCATATTCGAGCATTAAATCGCCCTCGGCTACGATTTTTTTCACATGTACGCCATTTTCTACCTTATCCGTATAGAAGATTTGCATGGCTTGGATGCGGATTCCATCGCCCGTGATGATACCGCCCTTGTCTGTGGAGATAACGCCCTGGCTGAAAATAGGATCTTTTAGATTAACTGTAAGATCAACCTTTTCATCAGCACAAAGAAGAGCGCCAGAAAATAAGATAGGGTAAAGAAAAAACTTCCGCATGAAAACTTTTTCTCTCGAGTATAGCTTCTAGAGTAATTACTGGATAGAGTGAAGGAGCAACCCGGCTAAGACATATCGATTTTTTTCATGACCTGATCGAATTCCCTCAAGGAGAAGGTTGATGCTTTCCGATTCGTGCCTTTCGGCAAGAGCGCTGTAAGCTTCAACAAGAAGGCGAGAATTTTCCTCAGGAGTCAGCTCATAGCGGCTCTCAATATATTTTTGTCTTGTGATAACAGGACGAAAACGAATCAATTCTTTACCTTGAGAAGAACGTATCCATTCTTTTAGCTGTTCTTCGTAAGGCCCTGTTTTGTTCATCCTATAGAGAGCAAGGCTGCAATAAGTTCGAGTTAAAGGCGCTCCTGCAGCACTTGTTTGCGCTTGAAGCAATGAGATAGCATCCTGTGTTCCAAGATTTTCAAGAAGAGTCACAAGTTGAGGCACAAGTTCGATCTGGCGACTCTGAAAAATTGTTTTAGCAATGCTTAAAAATTGCTGTTCTGGCAATTCTAGACATTCAGAAAGAAAATGCTCTCGAATGCTGAGAGAGAGTGCATGAAGATCATAGAGTCCTTCAACAGACTTTTGCTTAGCCAGAGGAACTAGCCTCCAAGACATGAGAGAATTACCAACTGAGCGATGAGGCTCAATTCCAAGATCGCGTCTATCTCGTAATAAAATAGACAATACTGCGTCTTTGCAGCGAGGATCGTGAAGCTTGAGAAGAGAAACGGCAGCGTTAAGCCAAACGCGTTCTGAGGAAGAATTCAAAAGCTGAATCAAAATTTCTTCAGAGCCAGGCATGTTGCCTAGTTGATTGATCGCAAATAGATTTTCAAGAGAAGCCATTGTTTCTATTGATTTTTGCGCTGTTTGATCTCCTAGATGATGAAGTGCGCACAACGCTGCAATTTGCACATGAGGAAAAGAAGAGGTAGCGAGTTTTTTTAATTGAGGTAGAGATTTAGAATCTTTCAGCATTCCAATGGCAAAACAACATGCCTCTTGCTGCTGCGGATGAGAGTGTGTTAGAAGCGCGCGAATCACAGGAAGTAAGTCGTCTCGTTGATAGTGCGCTGCGCTTAAAATTGCTTCAACTTTCACATGCATTTGAGGATCGTCTATCAAAGATCGTAAAACAAGAATAGCCTCATTCGTTCCAATCAAAGCAAAAAATTCTGGGAAAAAAAAGCGCATTTGAGGCGGTAGTCGATGCATCAGTGCTTCAATCTGTCCAACGGCTGTACGGGCCTTACGCGTTGCGAGAAAATAAGCCGCTTCCATGCGTACCGGAAGATATTCTGATGCCATAGCACGATTAAGAAGCTCCTCGCTTTTATCGTCTTGTAGTCTAGCCAGTGCATGAATGGCTGCAAGTTGTGTTTCAGGTCTTGGACTTAAAATGCCAGCTTCAAAGATGTTAAGCGACGAGGAGATTCCTGCAATTGTAGAGCCGAAGATACTAAGAAGTTGTCTTTCTGAGTCTTCGCTCTCGGCACCTTCTTGAAGAAGGATCATTCCTAGTTGCTGCAATATTTCAAAATCGTGCCTTCCTAGATTGAAGTGGTATTTTTCATATAGATTGACCGCTTCGCTAATTTTTTTTCTCTGCATCAAGTAGTTGATGTGATACCGGCTCACATCAGGCTCGGCAGTTAATAACATCACGGACGCTAAGAAAGCTTGAGACAATCCCATACCTTGATTGTAACCTTTGCAGCTAAAATAAACAATGCGTGTGTAAAAAACAGAAAATTCTGCCCCCATGATGTGGGATAGCAATTGTGATCTGGGGCTTTTTAACCTTTCGTTTAAATGTTCTTAACAGATATACTCAGGTTTTCTTTAACTTTAACCTAAATTAAGGGGGGATTTTTATGATGATAGAAAGCTCAAACGGATCATCTTACACCGCTGGTACACAATTGTATGCGAATCTAGAGATGCCTGAAGGGAAGAAATCAAAAAAGAAAAAAGCAGAGGAAAAGACAAGCTCTGACAGTTCAGAGTCATCTAGTGGATCATCCAGTAAATCATCAATTAGTTCGGCATCATCTTCAGCATCATTATCATCTTCATCTTCGGATTCATCATCGTCTTCTTCCGATAAAAAATGTCGGACGAAAACTAAAGAGTCTCCAAGCTGTTGCTCTAGTTTGTGGGATAAGTTTATATCGTTTTTTGGATCTATTTTGACGTGCTTGACTTGCGGTTTATATAAACCTGCGGGTAGCAAGTAAGCTTTACTCAACTTGCCTTCAGGTAAGTTGAGTGATTTTAACATCTACCGAACGTGCTTCAAATTTTTGAAACACGTTCGGCATAATGAGCGTGGCAGGTCGCTGTTCTTTTTTTACAGAATTTTTACTTTTTCTTTACGAGCTTTTTTTGAGCAACGGCTGTTGGAGAAGCTGTGAATTCAGGATAATCAATCCAGATAGGCGAGCTCCAAGCGATGTGGTCGTCTTCTTGGATGACGCGCATATAATAATAGACAAAGTGAGGACGCTCATCTGGAGACTTAAGAACACAGGTTCCAAGATTGTCCATATCGTCGACAGCAAAATCAAAACAAGCTTCACCATTTGTGCTAATGGACTTGATTTGAATACCATTACGCAGAATTTGAATTTCTCTAACAGGTGCCGTCCCGGCTACAAATCCTGTAATATATCGATTTAAAACAAGACCCGGCTTTGTTTTAGTGCTTAATTCACCGCCCATCGGAGTACCGATGATATTAAACCCAATTACAATGCGAGCCCCCGTCGTTGCATAACAGGCGCGGTTATAGAGACCTAAAAAAAGAGCTTCGCGCGAATGTTCGAGGGCAAGGATTGCTGTGAGCCCGGGGGTATATTGTTCCTGGTCATTTTCAAAAAATCCTTCGTAGATTCCTCGGTCATCTAATCCTCCCGCTACGAAGCCAAAACGGCAATTTCGATCAAGCGCTTTACGGATTGAGCCTGCTTCAGTTTCCGAGATCCCATTATTTTCGTGCGCTGTAATAGGTCTTAAATTTCCTTCTTTAGCGGAGCATTCAGATGAACCCCACGCGTTGTAAATTTCGACTACGCGCTCATATTCTGGGCAAAAATCATCAAAAGTTGTCTGGAAGCCCTTTCCCATTGTAAAGCAAGGGATTGAGATGATCTCTTTTAGAGCGTGGCTTTTGTAGATTTTTTTTAGAGAACTTGATTTAGAATCTTTTTTACGCAGTAGCGGTTTGTTTTCTTTTGAGTAAATAATCTGACGCAGTCCTTCTTCTGGAGTTGCTTCAAACCACTGAAAACCGAGAAAGGTAACAAAACGATGATATTCGTTAAACTCTGCAATTTGTTGGGAAATGGTTTTCCAAGCTTCATTAGACGTCTCTTCTGCATCCTCAAATGGTGAAGAAGCAAAAAATTGTAGCGATTTTTCGTCGCGAAAATGACGCAGGCATATTTCAATGCTGGATGTAGCGTCATAACGCTCCGATTCTCCATGCAGAATACCCCAAAAAAGACTTTTGTCAAATTCAGCAAAACACTTAATGGGCGTTGATAGGAATTTTTCTTTTGTGTTTAGGTTAAGTAACTGAATTCTATAGATTCCCGGCTCATTAAAATAGAGGTTAGGGAGATTAATAAATCCAGTTTCTGGAACAAAAAGCTTCCAGTTAAGATTTTCACGTAGATGTTCATAAGAAAGCTCGATGAGCGTTCCTTCTGCGGCATTACTTGTTAAGTTTCCATGCTTATCTTCGAAGCGCACAACAACGTCGAACCGCTTGTTTTTTGCTACGATGGATGGTGTAATGATGCGGATATTTTCAAGTGCATTGCCTCGAACATCGAGAGTAAAAATTTCAGGTTCTCGGAAGTCGCCTTTGCCTTTGGGATCGATATAAAGATGAAAAGGGCGGCGCCGTTGTGTAGCTATTTGAGCCCGATTTCCTTTTTCCTTGCTTTCAGCTTTTTCAGGAGTGCCAAGAAAAATTGAAACTGTATCGCCCGCTTTTACTTCAGAAGGAAGAGTAAACTCATAAACGGGAACAAACGCATCCTTGACATCCACTTCTTGTGCGGAGATCAATTTCTTGTCGCTAAGTTCGAGCCAAATGAGATTTTCTTTAATTTTTGCATTTATTTGAGGCAGTTGCCAATCATTCTCGTTTCCATTGGAAAGAAGATCAAAGCGTAGTTTTGTTCCTTTGGGCAAATTTGTAGAAGGAGTATAGCAGAATTTCCAAGTTGAGGTATTGCCAGCATAAGCCAAATTAGGCTCGCAAAAACAGATAGATCGGCGCATGTAACGTATTCCTCCTTCAAATTAATGGCGCTATTATGCTTTAAGAGAGATTTATTCGCTACTGGGATGAGGCGTGATGCGAATTTTATCGATCGAGCGCTCATTGGAGCTTAACACTTCCAGGTCATATTCATCAAGGTGGATACGCCATCCTTTTGAAGGAATAGCTCCTGCTCGATGGAAGATGTATCCTCCGATAGTATCATACTCAGGACTTGAGGGAATAACAATACCGAGTTCTTCTTCAAGATCGATAATATTCATACGAGCATCAATCATCCAACCACCTGTAGGAAGGGGAGTGTAAAGAAGTTCTTCAAGAGCGTCATATTCATCAGCAATTTCACCGACAAGTTCTTCTAAGATATCTTCGATCGTAACGATTCCTTCAGTTCCTCCGTATTCGTCGACAACGATTGCAAGATGAATCTGCTTATTGCGAAATTCTTGGAGAAGGTGAGAAATTTTTTTCGTTTCAGGAGTGTAAAGAACAGGTTTTACTAAACTTTCAATAGGATCGTTAAGCTGTTCTGACACCTCAGTTCTTGCGTAGATGTTGAGAACGTCTTTGTAGAGAAGAACTCCGACAATGTTGTCAACATTTTCTCTGTAAACAGGAATCCGACTGTATCCTTCCGCAAGAAAACTTTGTGCAGCTTCCCTAATTGTTGTATCTGCAGGAAGACTAAAGACATCAATTCTTGGAACCATCACTTCTCGTGCAATCCTTTCCTTGAATGAAGCAACGGAGAGGATAAGTTTTTGGTCGTTGCTATCGAGGTGTGGACTCAGTTCTGACTCGTGAAAAATTTCTATGATTTTATCGCGAATTCGAAAGCTTTTATCTCGAGCAGGAGTTGGAACAAAGAGCTTTTGTAAGCGGAAAAATAAAATGGAAAGAGGGCATAAAATAACAAGAAAGAGAGACGCAATAAGAGAGAAGAAGTTGAAGTAAAACTTTGGTTTCAATAAAGCTAGAAATGTTGTCAAAATATCAAGAACTAGATAAAGAAAGAGGGCTGCAAATATTTCCCAGAGAAAAGCCGAGGGTTTTTCTGGAGAAAGGAAGAGAAATGCAAAAGTGGCGTAGCAAAAAAGATAGATGTTTTTGCTAAAGGTAATCGAAAAAAGCAGTCCCTCCCATTTTCTTTTGCTAAAAAAGAAAGAGGTGATTTTTTCGAAAAAAAATAAAGAGCTTGTTTCTTCCCATTCTTCCTCTAACTGAATCCTTCCCAGACGTTGCAATGCGATCAAGAAGCCTGATAAAAGACTTGCACCAGTCAAAGAGAGGAGCGTAAAAAGGAGCGTTCCAAAAAACATATATTTGAACCTATCCCACTAAAACATTTTCGTCGAGTTTTTGAGCTTTTTAAGTCGACTTTTGATTTTTCTTAAGGGAGCAGTATCAACATGCGTATAATGCTCTCTCAAGAAAAATCAAAAATCGGTCCAAAAATTTCGAGAAATTGACAGAGGGTTTTTAGTGGGGTAGGTTCTCATATCTGCATTAAACTGAAGGACTCTGCTTTTCGGCAATGCAAAAGTATTGATTCATACATAGATTTTCCATGGAACGCATTTCAAGGCGATCAGTGTCTTCAATATCATCGTAACCCAATAGATGCAAAATACCGTGGATAATGTAAAGAGCTGTTTCTTGAATTGGATTTTTATTGTGCAAGGAAGAGTATTCAATTGCCACTTCTGGACAAACAAAAATTTCGCCGAGCAGGAGGTAACCTGCAGATTCGTTCTCGTTGGGGTCATCTAGAGGAAAGGAGATACAATCTGTGGGCGTTGGGTCGTCAAAAAAGTCGCCGTGTAATTTAGTGATCGCTTTTTTATCGACTAGATGGATGATTAACTCGTCGGGGAGGGCTTGCTCAAGCGTTTTAAAAACAGAGAGAGCAAGCTCTTGCACAAAAACGAAAGGAACGTCAAGTGCATTCTGATCGTTATAAAAGGTAATATTCACAGAATAGGTGTCTTAGGGAGTCCGGTGACTTTTTTATTTTCACCATCTTTCCATTTTCCAAGTTCTTTTAGGACATCAACTCTTTCAAAACGTTTCAGTACGTTTCTTTTTTTTGCCCCTTTACTCGATTTTCCATAACTGCGGTGTCTTGACATAACGTTTAAGTCCTATTTGATTTTAGGGATGAAACTGGTCTCCGCTAAGGTTCCTTCTACGGCATTAGCGTGTGGTTTGAATCCAGCAGGGAGATTGTCCTTTAAACTGCCTGTTTTAGAAGAGGGATGGCGCCGGCGATGCGGGTTTTTACTTCTTCTTTCTTCTTGTTTACTGATACGTACCATGGGAAAACTCCTGATATGAGCGAATTTCGCAATTCTCTTCGTTAACTTGCAGCCATTATAGATGCGCGGCGTAAAATTCGCAAGTAAGAAAGAACCTTGAATTAGACAAGTTGGGTTATTACGCAATTTTATTTTTTAACTTCACGGGCCTTCTTTTTCTGGAACGGGCTCTCCAGGCATTACTACACCACAAGAGACGAGAAATTTAAAGGCTTCTTCAGTTGTAATATCCACTTCTTGCGCTTCCTGTTTGGAAGTAAGAACGATAAAGCCTGAAAAAGGGTGAGGTGCTGTTGGAACGAAGACGACAAGGTCTGCATCCTTGAGTAGACGTTTAATAGGTTCGGGAATGTTTCCAGTGACAAATCCGATACTATAAGTTTCTTTATGAGGGAACGGAAGAAGTACAGTTTTTTTGAATGTTTTGTCTGTTTGTGCAAAAAATGCTTTAGTGACATCCTTTGAAACTCTATAAACATTTTTTACAAATGGAATCTTGAGGAAAATGGCATTTGTCCAATGAATTAGAGTGTCAAAAAAGAATTTTCTTCCTAGGAAGCCTAGGAGAAGAATAAAAAGAAGCAACGTTCCAAGAGCAATGACACGGCTTAAAAAAAGAATAAAGCCTTTATGTTGAATAAGACCGGTTGCAGTTGCTTTAGCAAGTGTCGTAACAACGCCCTCTACTAGCCCAACAAAAGGGGTGGTTAAGAGATCGAAAAGGTAGATTGCAATCATCAAAGTAAGGGCAAAGGGGGTCAGAATGATAAGGCCCGTGAGAAAATATTTTTTCATGTTGCCGGGGGAGGAATGATTGAACGATCTTCTGGAACAATGACACCACAGGAAACGATATATTTAATTGCCTCTTCAGGTTTCATTTCGAGGAAGATGAGATCTTCATGTTTGTACATTAATAAGTATCCGGTTGTGGGGTTGGGAGTTGTGGGGATGAGAACGGAGACAAGCCCTTCACCGGTTTTACGTGTACATTCTACGGGAGACTCTCTTGAAACAAGACCGAGAACATAAATGCCATCGCGAGGAAAAGGCACCAAAACCACTTGTTTAAAAGAGTTTTTATCAGAAGCAAACAGGGTATTGATAATGTCCTGTGTTGTTTTGTAGACGGTTTTAATAATCGGAATTCGATGGATGATGTTGTCGCCAAGCTTGAAGATACTATGGATAAAAAAGGAACGCGTGACAAAGCCAAGACCGAGCGTTACAAAAAAGAGAAGAAGGATAATGATGAGCTGGCTGCTATAGCGAATCAATTGATCGGGTGATAAAAAAAGAAAACCTTCATTAATAATGTGAAAGTGGCATAAGACGCTTGAAACCATGCCAATGAAAGGTTGCGTTAAAAAATTCACAAGGAATGTGATGACCATAATCGTCACCACAAGCGGAAGAAGAATGATAAGACCTGTAAGAAAATACTTTTTCATGAGTTATTAATAGCTGATTTTAGCTTTATGCACAACTTTTAAAGCGGCGTGTTTTTTTTCTTTTTTTAGAGGTGACAAGCTCCCATTTAGATTCTAGAAGGATCAAGTCTATAGAAACAATGCGCACAGCGATTTTATCGCCATTTGTGTGAACCTTTCCTGAGTCTTTGCCAAAAAGTACACCTCTTCGAGAATCAAAGACAAAATAATCATCTTCAAGCTCAGAGATGTGTAAAAAACCCTCGAGCATTAGCTCTGAGAGCTCAAAAAAGAGCCCAAAGGGTTTAACTTTACTAATGATGGCGGTATATTCACGCTCTGCATTTTCTTTGAAGTAGCGCTTCAGTAAACGGAGTTTTTTAAGAAGCTTCACATTCATCTCTGCACGAAAACTCACCCTTTCTTGGTCAGAGCATTTAAGAGCGATTTGTTTTAAATCAACACCCTCTGATTCTTCATCAAAAAGCAGTCTGTGAATGACAAGATCACAATATCTGCGAATGGGGCTTGTGAAGTGTGTGTAATGTTCAAGAGCGAGTCCAAAATGCCCCACATTTTCAGGGGAATAGTAAGCAAGTTTCATGCTTCTAATGAATCCAATAGACAGTTGCTTAATGTAGGGGGTTTGTTTTGCCTGTTCAAATAAATGTTGGATTTCTTGTGGAGTAGGCTTATTTGGGACAACAAATCCAAAAGATCTGGCAAGATTGAAAAAATCTTCAAAATTTTCTGCTGTAGGAGGTTCATGTGTTCGAAAAAGAAGCTCTTTGCCCCGATTAGATAAGTCAATTGCAACGATTTCATTTGCCTTCAGCATAAATTCTTCAACAAGTTGATGAGAGATATCATATTCAACCCACTTAACTCCTTTGGGCTCTCCTTTTTTATCAACTTCTAAGACAAGATCCGGAAGGCTAAAATCCACACTTCCTCGTTCGTAACGCTTTTTCTTAAGAAGAAGACACAGTTCAACCATGAGTTTGAGTGCAGGAGCGTGGATGCTTGCTTTTTTTCCATCGATCACTTTTTTTGCTTCTTCATAGGTGAATCGAGTTTTACTTTTGATGTAGGCGCGAACAATCTTATATTTAATGAGATCTCCTGAAGGATCAAACTCCATTAATACAGAAGAGGTTAATCTGAAGACCCCGGAGCGTAGGCTGCATAGGTTGTTCGACAATTCTTCAGGAAGCATTGGAATGCAAGTGCCTGGAAAGTAGGTTGAATTGGAGCGTTGATAGGCTTCAAGATCAAGTGCGGAACCTTCTCTGACATAGTGAGAAACATCTGCTATATGAACACCGAGTTGATAATGACCCTTATTTGTTTTACGAATCGATAGAGCATCGTCAAAGTCTTTTGCAGTTTCTGGATCTATTGTAAAACATTCAAGCTCACTTAAGTTTTTCCTGGATTTTTTGTCTTTAGCAGAAACGGATTTTCCAAAGCTTTTAGCTTCAGCTATGGCAGCTTTAGAAAAAGAACTAGGTAGGTCAAACTCTTCAATAGCTGCTAAAATATCGGTTGAAGGGTCAGAAATATTACCGATCTTATGTGTAATCTCACATCGGGTTGGTTCTTCGTGATCTCCCCACTCAAGGATTTTCATGATCACTCGATCTCCTACGATAAGATCTCCTCCATCTTCAACAATGACCTGTTTTGAATTTCCTAAAATCGGGACGTGGACAAATGCTGTTTTTTGACGATCTACAGTACGGACTGTTCCAGCTAGGTGGCTACGTCCTCTTTTGACGATGCAAACGATTTTTCCTTCCGGGCCTTTTTCAGGATTAGAGTCGGGATTAATCACAACTTCGACTTTATCTCCGTCAACCGCATTATCGGTAAGATGCTTAGGAATGAAGATGTCGCTTGGCGAAAGGGTGGGGTCATCCGGAATAACAAAACCAAATCCTTTGGGATGAAGACGCAGCGTTCCTGAAATTGTTCCTATATCATTTTTTTTGAGTAAGTATCTTTTTTTATCGATTATAATAACCCCTTGCTCGACAAGGTCTGCCATGATTTCTTTACAAAGAGGGTGGAGTTCTTTTTGGATTTTAAGTCGTTTAAAAAGAGCGGTTTGCCCCAAAGGCTTATACCGTCGTCCTTTCATACATTGTTGAAGGACTTTTGAAAGATTCGCATATAGCTGTTGGTCTTTTTTTTTTGCCATGGGCAATATATATCACAGAATGTGTTTAGACGCTACGCATATAACTTAGTAAAGTGTTGGAAAGAAGCATAGCAATTGTCATGGGACCAACACCACCCGGTACGGGGGTGATGTAAGAGGCTATGGGGGAGACACTTTCAAAGTCGACATCTCCAACAATTTTTCCTTCAAACCGATTAATGCCGACATCAACAACGACGGCTCCGGGTTGAATGAAAGATTGATCGATAAATTGAGGCGCTCCCATCGCAGCGATGAGGATGTCAGCTGTTTTACAGAGTTCAGCAAGATTTTTTGTCGCGCTATGAGCTACTGTCACGGTTGCGTTAGTCTCGGGGTTTTTTTGCATTAACATTGCAGCAAGCGGTTTACCCACGATATTGCTACGACCCACGATGACTGTATGTTTTCCTGAAATAGGAATTTTGTAATGATGAAGAAGCGTAAGAACACCGTGAGGCGTGCAAGGATAAAACGTGTCAGGTTCGCCGATGAGGACCTTACCGAGATTCACCGGATGAAACCCATCGACATCCTTACTTGGCAAAACACATTCAATCGCTTTTAGTGTAGAAATATGCGAAGGCAGAGGAAGCTGCACGAGGATGCCATCGATAGAGGGATCTTCATTAAGTTCATGAATGGTCTGTAAAAGCGTGGATTCTTTAACAGTTTCAGGAAATTCTCTATCAAATGAGAGGATTCCCACCTCCTGACATTTGCGCTTTTTCATTTTAATATAGGTCTTTGAAGCGCTATTTTCTCCAACAAGAATAAAAGCAAGACCCGGGGCTCTTATGCCGGGGATTGCAGCACTTTTTTTTTCGATGGTGTTTTTGATATGCTTTTCTATTTCTTCAGCTACACACTTTCCATCCATGATCATGTATTTATCCTCGTTTCAAGATCTGACGCCATCCCACTTTTTTTCCATAATGGTACAACTTCATGGGACAAGTAAACCATAAAAATGCATACACTCCATCAAGAATGGGCATGAAAATTAATTCACTAAATAAAATTGAAGGAGAAAGAGTCACCCCTTGGAGAAGGAGGAGGAAAAATGATGTCAGAGAAGAGATGAGCGTTGTATAAATTGATAGAGCAAGAGGACTGTCCGCAAAAAAATGGTGTTTTTGTCTATACATAATCCCACTGACAACTGTAAGTGCAAGGGCATTGAGTCCAAATCCCAGTTCTGAGGTAATAAGATCCATCACAATTCCTGAGAGTACAGATAACCATAAGGTTGTCAAAAAACTTTTGCGCATACAAGCAAGAGCCAGAAATGGAGTAAAGGGGAGGATATGAAAATTTGGGAAAAAAACAGAACAAAAAATTGCTGAAAAAAGACCTAAAAAGAAGGGGAGTAACATTTAATGACCCTTTGCAAAAAGTACTGAGGGAATCGTTTTAAAAAGAAGAGACAAATCAAGATAAAATGATCTCTTCATCACATACTCTTCGTCAAGACGAATTCTTTCAGAAAAGGGGATAGCATTTCTTCCCGACACTTGCCACAGTCCTGTAATTCCAGGCCTTACGGAAAGGATTGTATAAGCTTTGGAGCCAAGAATATTATGAACCTCTTCTACAAGGTAAGGACGAGGCCCGACAAGACTTAATTCTCCTCTTAGGACATTCCAGAATTGCGGAAGTTCGTCAAGTGATGTTTTACGCAGCCATTTACCTATCCAAGTCACACGGGGATCATTTTTTAACTTAAGGTATTTTTTCCACTCATTGAGAAGTTCCGGATTGTTTTTTAAACATTCATCGAGTTTTTGATCGGCATTTGGATGCATTGTTCGAAACTTCCAACAGGGAAAAAGAACTCCTTCCTTGCCCATACGCCAGCTTCTGTAAAATATGGGACCGCGTGAGGTGAGCTTGATCAAACAGGCAATGAGAAGCCATAATGGGAAAGAGAGCACGGTCAAAAGAAAACCTAAGACGACATCGAAGAGCCTTTTAAACTCAAACGACTGATTGAGAGCATACTCTTTGTAGAAAGACCCTTTAATGGACATAAGCTGCAATTTTACACAGAGTCAAATTCATATTTCAAGGGTAAAGTCAGCGATATTTTACATATTTTTTCTCAAGTTTCTTGATGGTGATGTTTTTGTGTTTATCTTTTAGCTTCCGAGCAGCCTTTTGTAAAGTTGTCAGATTTGTTTGAATTGTCTTCCAATGCTTCTTCAGAGTTTCATTTGAAGTTTTTGTCGATTTGGGATTTTCAAGAATCCATTGCTTCAATAAAAATGCATCTCTTGGTTGATATTTCTCTTCTATTTTTTTAATATCCTCTAAGGCAACGTTCAAAATAATATCGAGGATCTGTTCGTGGATTGTCTCTTCTTGAAGAGATTCAAATTTTCTCAAAATTCCTTTATTTGAATAATTTTTGCACCCTAAAGACTCGTTATCAATTTCAAAAATTTGTCTGCTTTCAGAGTCATACATTGTATTGTCTGCCCTTGCGTCTTTTTTACCAAGATGATGCCCAAAAGATAAGCTTGTTGATACGATTTAGAATCAATTTTTTGATCTTTTCGGCCGTGATGAGGAAAGGTTTTTCCTTTTACAAGAGTTTGGAACGTAAATGTAAAATGAGCAATTTTGGAGATTTCGCGATGAACCATTGATTTTTGAATATCGACATATTTTTCATATTTTGATTCTAGGTTATTGGTAAGCTCAGATCCATGCATGAGTTTTGTTTTTGGAATGACATTCCAGGAGAAAAGTTTATTGATTTTATAGGCAATTTCCTCAGCGTGGGGCCAGTCATTATTAGAGCCTTTTCTTTTTCTGTCTACGCTAGAGCTGATTTTAACAACACAGTTTTGCTCGTGAGATAAATAAACCTCGCGCAAATGTGAGAGATGCCCTTCGCCCGTTGCACCGCGCTTTTCTGGAATAATCTGTTCCCATGAAGGAGCAAGATTTTTGTTCTGAATTTTTCGATCTATATACTTTTTTTTACAACCAGAGCTGCTAGATGAGCAGGATTTATCTTTGAGCGAAAAAAAAGAAAAAAATAAGTGTAAAAGTTTTTCAAAAAATATTTTTACGTATTTAGTTGAAAAACAATTCGATGTTTTTTTTGCATGAAAATCGTAACTTTGCAATAAAATCGGCGTTTTAATTAAATAGTTTGTTTCAATCATAGCGTTTTTTCGACAGTTGTTTTAGTTTCGATATAAGAAATTTTTGCAGGGCTACATTCTTCTGGAATTTTATCAGTAAATACTATAAAATCAAATGAAAAATGAGAGGTTATTATGGAGAATATTAGAGTTTCCGAGTCGCATTCTACATTTTATCTGCAATTGAATCTGGCAGAAGCGCGGAAGGATAAAAATTCAGGCTGTTTTCTTTGGGATTGTGTCAAATTTCCTTTTCGACTCATTGCCGCTTGTTTTGAAGCCATTTTTGGTAATACAAAGTCTAAATCTTCACTGAGTGGAAAAAAAGTTTCCTTCGACAAAACCCCTTCAAGTAAAACTAAAAACAAAAAGTCTCAGCCTAGTTTTCGTAAAAAGTCAAATAGATCAAGCAGTTTTAAATCGGATCCATTTGGGTCAGGGAGCTATTCTTCTAAGCCAAAGTCCAATTTTGGATCGAGCAGTTTTAAACCGGATCCATTTGGGTCAGGGAGCTATTCTTCTAAGGCAAATTCCAATTTTGGATCGAGCAGTTTTAAACCGGATCCATTTGGGTCAGGGAGCTATTCTTCTAAGGCAAATTCCAATTTTGGATCAAGCAGTTTTAAACCGGATCCATTTGGGTCAGGGAGCTATTCTTCTAAGGCAAATTCCAATTTTGGATCGAGCAGTTTTAAACCGGATCCATTTGGGTCAGGGAGCTATTCTTCTAAGGCAAATTCCAATTT
>DAHVFY010000090.1:0-5368 GCA_027316765.1 Parachlamydiales bacterium
GTTGAACTCGTCATTCAACTTGTAGCTGTTTGTTAAAAAAGTGGGTTGCTGCAAATAGGTCACAATTCGGGGTCTTACTTAACCACGATTTCGATCTTTTCGATCACATCTCCTTTTGCAATTTTCTTGACCACATCCATTCCTTCTACTGTTTGACCAAAAACAGTGTACTCATTATCTAAAAATGGAGTATTTGCCAAAGTGATATAGAATTGAGAACCACTTGAACGCTTAAGAGGATTGAATTGATCGGGCAACCGTGCCCAAGCAAGGGCTCCTTCGAGGTGAGGCAAGCTAATTTCAGCTGGCAAAGTAAAACCCGGTCCCCCTGCACCCGTCCCTTTAGGGTCTCCCCCTTGAATGACGAAATTGGGCTCTACGCGATGGAATGTAAGGTGATTATAAAAGCCCCCTTCAGAAAGCTGAATAAAATTTGTCACAGAAATCGGGGCTTTTTCTGGATAAAGTTGACACGTGATCTTCCCCTTAGTCGTATGAATGATGGCTAAGTAAGTTTTTCCCTTCTCAAAATCGATCGACTGTTTAGGCTCTTTAAAAGACATTTTTTCCTCTCCTGTGTTTGCAAAGGCTGCGATTGTAGCAAATGCAAGCATCATTAGCGATAACAATTTTTTCATATTAACCTCCAAATTCAAAGCTTGATTTTTGGAGAAAAATGAAATATTGTCTAGAGAAATATTCTGAGAGGAATTTTATGAAAATTCTCTGCGCATTATTGTTCTTATGCTCTACGACTTTCGGACACTCTAAAGAACATCAACCACAGCTGGAGCTTTTTTATTCTCCTTACTGCTACTATTCACAAAAAGTATTGAACTATTTAAAGAGCATTCACAAATGCGTTCCCTTGAAGGATGTTGTGCACGATCCTAAGGCAAAAGACGAACTCAGAGAAAAGGGGGGCAAAATGCAGGTGCCCTGTCTCCTAATTAACGATTATCCCCTTTATGAGTCAGATCAAATCATCCTATGGCTTTCAGAACATCAAAATGATCTGAAAGTCGAGCAAGCCTAAGAGCAAAGCTTGAATTAGGTTTACCCGACTAAAGGTTTATTTTAAAGCTTAGCAAGAGCAGCCGCCGCTTCCTTTCTTGTGATGTGGGTGTTGATGAGCTGGATTTTGTTGTGGGTTACTTGGAGCTTGTTGTGATGGGTTGGATTTTTTCTCTTGGTGTCCTTGTCTCTCTTGTTTCATATAGTTTCTCCTTGTTTTGCAGGAATATTGTTATTCCCTACTCTTCTAAACATATCTGCTTTTCCTTAAAAAATAAAGTTTTTCTTTTAAACTAATTGCCTATTGTTTAAATGTAAGTAAGATAGAATTATTTTTCGAGGTACCTTATGGCCGTCTCCCCCAACCCGCGACGTATTTTAAGCGTTTTTGTCCTCGCCATGCTCAACGTCTCTATCATGGCCAGCCTTAGAAATCTTCCTCTTGTCGCCGAGTATGGGTGGAGTGCTGTTTTCTACTTCATCGTTGTGGCAATCCTATTTTTAATCCCTTGCGCTCTTGTCTCAGCAGAGCTTGCAACGGGATGGCCAAAGGCAGGGGGAGTCTATATTTGGGTAAGAGAAGCCTTGGGAGATCGTTTTGGCTTTTTAGCCATCTGGATGCAGTGGGTCCATAATGTGGCCTGGTATCCTGTCATCTTATCATTTGTTGCAACAACGCTTGCCTATGTCATCAACCCTTCTCTTTCTGACCACAAAGGCTATACACTTGCTATCATCTTAGTGGGATTTTGGGGAATGACTCTTCTTAATTACCTCGGGATCAAAACTTCTAGCTGGTTTAGTACAATCGGAGTGATTCTTGGAACGATAGCTCCCGGACTTTTTATTATAGGCCTTGGGATGTCATGGCTAGGATTTGGACATCCTTCACAAGTTCCCTTCTCTCTTGACGCTTTGATCCCCAAGTGGGAAGGTGTTGGTAACTTGGTGTTTTTGACAGGGCTCTTTCTTGCTTTCGCAGGACTTGAAGTTTCCTCAGCGCTTGCATCAGAAGTTAAAAATCCACAAAAAAATTATCCTAAGTCGATTGTACTCGCAGCTCTTATCACTTTTTTTGTTTTTATGCTAGGCGCTCTCTCTATTGCTATCGTCATTCCGCAAAAAGATATTAGTCTCGTTGCGGGTCTTATGGAGGCCTTCAATCATTTCTTTTCCTTTTATAACCTCCAGTGGTTTTTACCAATTATGGGAATCTTACTCATTATTGGCGCCATTGCTGAAGTTAATGCTTGGATCGTGGGCCCTGTAAAAGGGCTTTATGCCACTTCAATTCACGGAAATTTGCCACCTGTTTTTCAAAAAGTAAATAACAATGATGTTCCTGTTAACTTGCTTCTTTTGCAGGCAATTATTGTAACAATTGCATCTTGCGTGTTTCTTTATATGCCGACCTTAAGCAGCTCTTACTGGATTTTAAGTGCTCTTAGCGCTCAAAGCTATCTCGTCATGTACATTTTGATGTTTATCTCCGCCATTCGACTCTGTTATACAAAACCGCATGTACCAAGGGCTTATAAGGTCCCTTTCGCTAAAAAGGGAATGTGGTTTTTCGCATGCCTTGGAATTCTAGCTTCTATCTTGGCAATTATCATCGGCTTTATCCCTCCAAGTCAACTTGTGACGGGAAGCCTTCTTTTTTACGATTCTTTTCTTGTTATTGGACTTGCTATTATGATTGGCATTCCACTTGCGATTTATGAATTCAAAAAACCAGAATGGATTAAAAAGGAATCATAGATTATTATCGGCCACATGATTCCTTTAGCCGAAAAAATAAGACCTAAAACCCTCTCCGAAGTGGCGGGGCAAGAGCACTTAATCGGGCAAGGAGCCCCTCTTGCTAGGATTGTTGCTTCAGGACGCCCTCATTCTATTCTTTTATTTGGCCCTCCCGGCTCAGGAAAGACGACTTTAGCAAGACTTTATGCTTCTCATTTTAATGCCCGCTTCATTTCTTTTAGCGCCGTTTTCCACGGGGTTGCAGATTTCAAAAAAGTCATCAAAGAAAAAGAAGAGCATCCTCTCCTTGGCGAGCAACTCATCCTTTTTGTCGATGAAATTCATCGATTCAATAAGGCGCAACAAGATGCTTTTTTGCCTTTTATTGAAAATGGGACCATGATTCTTGTTGGAGCTACAACAGAAAACCCTTCTTTTTCTCTCAACAACGCTCTTCTCTCGCGCTTACGCGTTTTCACAGTCAATGCTCTTGACACCTCTGCTCTTGAAAAGATCCTTATCCGTTATGAAACTCTAGTCAACAAGCTTCCTCTTACAGAAAAGGCGCGTTTAGCTCTCTTGAATTTAGCCCAAGGAGATGCGCGCCATCTTTTGAATATGGTAGAAAGTCTTCAAGAGCTCCCGGAGACTCCTCTCATAGACATAGATGAACTCTCTGCTTTGATTCAAAAAAGATTACCTCTTTATGACAAAACAGGAGAGGGACACTATAATTTAATTTCAGCCCTTCATAAGGCTGTCCGCGGGTCTGATGCTGATGCTGCTCTCTACTGGCTTGCGCGCATGCTTAAAGGAGGAGAAGATCCTCAGTTCATTGCACGTCGAATCGTCAGAATGGCTACCGAGGATATCGGTCTTGCAGATCCTGAAGCCCTCACACTTGCAATTAATGCATGGCGCACATTTGATCAATTAGGCTCTCCTGAGGGTGATCTTGCTTTAGCGGAAGCTGTCGTTTACCTGGCGCTTGCCCCCAAAAGCAATGCGATCTATGCAGCATTTAAGGAGGCTCAATCCGTTGCGGAAGCAACTTCTCACTTTAACCCCCCGAAAATTATCCTAAATGCTCCAACCCACCTTATGAAACAGATGGGCTATGGAAAGGGATATATTTATGATCCTGATACCCCAGATGGATTTTCTGGTCAGAATTACTTTCCAGATGAAATGGAAAGGGTGCATTTTTATCACCCCATCGAACGAGGCTTTGAGCGCGAAATGAAAAAACGGCTCTCTTATTTTACAAATCTAAGGGCAAAAAAAAACCTTCCCGATGAGTAAACACCGGAAAGGTCAGAAGTCAACCCATTTTCTCGATCTCATAGATAATAGACTGTTAATGAAACAGATCCATAATCTTTAACCTCTATTAGAGGCTTTGGTACTTCGAGAACTCCCGGCACGCAAAATCTCGCTCGGGAAAGGTTAACTCCGTGAAGCTTTGAAAGCTCTATTCGGGACAATCAAAGCTGGGGCATTGCTCTCCCCTACTTTCAATTTAACATTTTACAATTATTTTATAAATAAAATTCACTAGATTAATTAAATTAATTGTTTTTTTACCAATTAACTTCAAAACCTGGTTCAACAGCAAGAAAAGTTAAAGGATCCATTTTTTCCTTTTGAAGGGCTAAAAAAAGATCATAAGGGGGTTGATGCATGGGTTCGTCTGAAAGTCGGAAGGTTTTCCAATGCATTGCAAGACTTAAAACCGATTTCACTTCTTTATGAATTTTAACCGCATCTGCAGGTTCAATATGGACAGGCGACATAAAACGACGTGGAAGATAGGAGCCGATAGGGATTAGACTTAAATCCATAAAACCAAACTGCTCCCCGATTTTCTTAAAGTCAAAGGGGTTGTAACCTGTATCTCCTACAAAATACACTCTTTTGTTTATATCAAGGTTCTCCACAACCCACCCTGTCCAGAGAGTCTTGTTTAAATCACTAATACGCCGTCCGGAAAAATGCTGAGAGGGAACGGATGTAACCTTCAACCCTTCTTTGAGGATCGTCTCGTCCCACCATCCTGATTCGACAACGTTCGTAATCCCTTGATGAAGAAACCATTTTTTAACACCCGTTGGAACAAACCACAAAATATGAGGATAAAGCTTAAATAGCTTTTTAATGCTCTTATAATCGAGATGGTCGTAATGGTTGTGACTAATTAAAACATAGTCAATCTTCGGCAATTGCTCGATCTCCAAAGGAGGAAGATGGCGTCTTTTAGGTCCTAGAAAAGGCAGTGGCGAGCACCGATTACTCCAAATGGGATCCGTTAAAAGAGTCTTACCACCAAACTGAACGAGAAAACTACTATGATTAAGCCAAACTGCGCGTGGTTTACCTGTATCAATGGGAGTTTTTGGCATTGGATATGCAAAATCCTGAGGCGCTAACTCAAGTGTGTGAGTATCATCATAAAAACCAGCACGCCATAAAAACACGTCCCAAAGAGATCTTCTAATATTCTCGCGATAAGGATTAATATATCTATCTTTTGCCATATTTTCACACATATACCAAAACTATAAAAAAACGCAACTCTCAACAATTAAAATCAGGTTATCCCCCGAATTGTGACCTA
>DAHVFY010000090.1:5378-5820 GCA_027316765.1 Parachlamydiales bacterium
GCAGCAACCCACTTTTTTAACAAACAGCTACAACCCCGAATTGTGATTTCGCTTGTCTATATTTTTCCTGTTGAGATAGGCTATTTTCATGACAAAAAAGATCCCTTTATTTTCTCTTGTTATCTTAATCATCGCTGCAATCGACAACATCAGAAACCTTCCTGCAGCAGCACTCTTTGGAAGTTCTCTTATTTTTTTCTTTGCACTTTCTGCAATACTCTTTTTGATTCCAACAGCACTTGTCTCTGCAGAGCTCTCTGCAACCTTTTCAGAAAAAGGGGGAGTTTCCCAATGGGTGAACCGCGCTTTTGGAGAAAAATGGGCGATGGCTGCTATCTGGCTTCAGTGGATTAATACCATGGTTTGGTATCCAACAATGCTCTCTTTTATTGCAGGAACCTTTGCTTACTCAATTAACCCCGAGCTTGCTCAAAACAAAGGC
>DAHVFY010000091.1 GCA_027316765.1 Parachlamydiales bacterium
TAATGTCCAAGGGCAAAAAAGTTAATCTTTTCTTCGTGAGCCGTATCCCAAGCAGGCTCATCAAAATTTCCTGTAATAAAACAGTCAACTTTTGCACGAGCCGCATCACTTAACAATCGATATGCTCCTCCCGAAACAAGAGCTGCACTCGTAACCTGGCTTTTTCCCCCAAGAGCGACTGCAGCTGGATGCATGTAATAGGTTTCAAGTGTTTTTTGGAAAGCATCAATGGAAATTTCAGGAAATTCCCCCCTCACTCCAACGTCGGAAAAGGGCTGCAAGTTGGTCCAACCAAGATCTTTTGCCGCTTTCCAGTTATTTCCAACTTCTCGATGAGCATCTAGAGGAAGATGATAAGCAAAAAGCGAGATCTCGTTCTTTAAAAGAATGGAGAGCTTTTGACGTTTAACACCACAAATATTATAGCTGTCTTTATTCCAAAAAACTCCATGATGTACAATCAGAACGTCTGCACCTGATTGCTTTGCAGCTTCAATCGTAGCAACACTTGCTGTTACAGCTAGAGCAATTTTCTCAATTTTCTTCTTTCCTTCCACCTGAAGTCCATTTGGGCAATAGTCAACAAGACCTGCTGCAAGCAGAAGTTGCTGGAGATAATCAGAAAGGTCTTGTAATGTAATCATGGTTTCCGAAAAATAAGTCTTTGAACTCTTGACGATATTATGACGACCGAAGAAATAAAAAGGAAGATTGGAATTCAAGCAGCGGACCTTGTCGAAGATGGGATGACCATTGGTCTTGGCACGGGCACCACAGCTTTTCATATGATTCAACGACTGATCCAGCGGTGCAATCAGGGACTTAAAATCAAAGCTGTTGCTAGTTCAAAGGCCTCAGAAAAATTGGCTCGAGAAGGTGGAATCCCCATTCTTGATATCAACACCCTCTCATCTCTTGACCTTACAATCGATGGTGCCGATGAGATCGATTCCGTAAAACGGATGATCAAGGGGGGCGGTGGAGCTCTTGTCAGGGAGAAAATTGTAGCGAGCATGAGTCAAGAAATGATCGTCATCGTGGATGAATCTAAACTCTGCCAAAACTTAGGAAACAAAAAACTCCCAGTTGAGGTGATTCCTTTCGGCACAACAAGTGTGCTAAACAAGCTAGACACTTTAGGATACAAGGGAGATTGGCGCAAAACAAAAGAAGGTGCCCTTTATGTTACAGACAACGGCAATTACATCATTGATATTGTCTTTAGCAGCCTTTTAAAAGCTCCAGAACTTGACGAAGAAAAGATCTTAGCAATTCCAGGAGTTGTAGATACCGGCTTTTTCTTTAATTTAGCAGGAAGAGTCGTCATCGGTTTTTTCGATGGACAAATTGTCATTCAATCATAGAATGATGTTATGACCTCAGAATTAATTCCTCTTACTTTCAACAAGATCCTTCAGTCGCGTTCCTACACGACGATCATCTTGGGTACTGAAAAAAAACGATTCGCAATTTACATGGAACCTAGGATTGGAGAATATATCCAAACGTTTCTCTCCGATGAATCTCCTCCCCGTCCTTATACATATGATCTGTTTAACAGTATCTTGCGTGAACTTGACATCAAAATCTTGCAGGTTGTCGTAACGGACATCGAAGACACGATCTACTTTACAAGACTCTATCTTGAGCAAATGATTGGTGATGAAAAACGGATTTTAGAACTCGATGCAAGACCTAGCGACTGCATACCTCTTGCGATCATGAATAACATTCCAATCTTTTGTAGAAAGGAGATTTTCGACAAAGCCATCGGCATCGAAGAAGAAAATCAATAGTCTTTCCTTCTATCTTGGTTGGAAAGTTGGGTTAATAGCTAGCGTTGAACTTGTTTTTAGCTAATGACACAATGGCCTGAACGGCAGTTTCTGCATCTTCACCTTCCGCTTCGATTAGAATTTTTGCTCCTCGTGCTGCAGCAAGCATGAGAATGCCAAGGATTGACTTGGCATTCACAGTGAGTTCTTGATAGCTGAGATTGATTTGAGCTTTAAATACTCCTGCGCATTTAACAAGTTCAGTTGAAGGGCGGGTATGCAGTCCCTTCTCATTCATTACGATAAAATAATCTTTTACTTTTTGCATCTCTACACAGCTAAATAATGAAAAACCATCAAATCAGATACTCCTCTTTTTGTTTTAGAGCAACAACTTTTTAAGTTCTTGCACAAGGGCTTCAAAATGATCAATTGCAAGTTCAACCGCTTGTTTCTGACGCATATCAACTCCAGCTTCCGCAAGAAGATCAAGTGGGTAATGGCTGGATCCAGAAGAAAGAAACTTCAAATATCTAGTTCGCGCGCTCTCTCCTTCTTTGAGAACTTGCTGAACAAGTGCATGAGCAGCACTAATTCCTGTGGCATATTGATAGACGTAAAAATTGTAATAGAAATGAGGAATGCGTGCCCACTCACTCTCGATCTCATCATCTACAACAATCTCGTCTCCAAAGTAGTCGTGATTTAACTTTTTATAGGTTTCTTTAAGAAGCGCTGGTGTTAAGGGAACTCCTTGTTCTGCCCATTGGTGCACAGCTAGCTCAAATTCAGCAAACATCGTCTGTCTGAAGAGTGTGTTGCGCAACCCTTCTATTTCTTGATTGATTAAATAACATCGTGTTGCTCGATCGGATGTTTGCTTAATGAGATGATGTAATAAAAGCTCTTCGTTAAATGTAGAGGCTACTTCTGCTACAAAAATGGGATACTGAGAGTAGTGATAAGGTTGATGGCGATTGCTCATTAATGAATGCATGCTATGACCTGCCTCGTGAGCTAGGGTCTTTACGTCGCTAAATGTGCCGTGGTAGTTGATTAAAATATAGGGCATACTGTCGTAACATCCACTTGAGTATGCACCGGAGCGTTTGGCAACATTTTCAAATCTGTCTACCCATCCTCCCTTAAGGCCTTTTTCAAGATCGCTTTGGTACTGTTTGCCAAGGGGTGCAACGGAGGCGATCACAAGACTTTCTGCTGACGGATATGGCATCGAAAGATCTACTTCAGAAACAAGGGGAACGCTTAAATCGTAAAGATGTAACTCGTCTAGTCCAAGTACTTTTTTGCGAAGCGCAACGTAATCGTGCAAGGAACTTAATCTAGATCGGACAGCTTCGATGAGAGCATGATAAACTTTTGTATCAATTTGATGTGGAAAAAGGGCTGCTTCCAAACAAGAAGAATAACCGCGTGCGCGCATCTGCGCCAAATGCACTTGCACTTGACCGTTAATTAGCTCACACAGGGTATTTTCATAGGCATGGTAACTTTGATTCATTGCTTTAAAGGCATTCTCTCTTAATGTTCTATCTTTTCCACGCATATAAACACTGTAGGAGCCATGCGTCAGTTCTTGAAGTTGCCCTTTTTCATCGGCAACTTTAGGAAATTTAAGATCTGCATTATTAAAAGCACTAAAAGAGCGAGAAGCAGTTTCCAAAGCCTTACCTGTTACAGCCAATAATTCCTCCATAGGAGCTGCAAGAGTATAGGGCTTAAGGCGAGCGATTTTCTCTAAGTAGATGTGATAGTCTTTTAGTACTTTGGCTTTTAGATACTCTGGGGATAGCGCCAGAATCGCAGGCTCAACCCAAGAAGTTTCGGTTTGAAAATCATGAAAAACTGAAGAAATTCTTATATAGGCATTTTTTGCTTCCTCGCCTTTAACATTTTCGTCATGACGCAAATGAGCATAGGTATAAATTTTTGCAAGATGTCTTGAAATTTCAAAATATTTTTCTAATAAAGCCTGCAGGTTCTGCGGATTATCGGATAAATTATCTTTATATAAAGAGAGTTCCGGCCATTGGGAGGCTGCTCCCTCCTTCCCCCACTTTGTCAAATCTTTTTCCCACTCGACGAAAGATGGGTACAAAGCTTCCACATTCCAGCGATCTTGGTCTGCAATCTCGCTTCTTTCAACAGTTAATTGTATGGTCATCTGGTTCACCTTGATTTAAATTAGCAGTTTAATCATTCCAGTGCTAAATTTCTTGCCAAAAATTCAGCACATCTTTAAGATGGCTACTTGAAGCTTATAACATGTTTTGTTGGAAAAGGAGATAAAAAAATGGCACAACAAGCAGAAAAAAAATGCACACTTAAACCTCTTGGCAACCGTGTCGTTGCTAAACGTCTCGAACAAGAAGAGACTTTAAGAGGTGGAATTATCCTACCTGAAACTGCAAAGAAAAAACAAGAAACAGCAAAGGTCGTTGCGATCGGCACAGGAACGACGACAAAAGAGGGAAAAGTCATCTCAATTCCCGTTAAAGTCGGTGACACGATTTTAATGGATAAATATTCTAGTCAAGAAGTTACTATTGATGATGAAGAGTTCGTCATTATAAAAGCCGATGATATCATTGCGATAATTAACTAATTTAAGGAGTTTTAGAATATGGCTGCAAAAAACATTAAGTTTAAAGAAGAAGCGCGCCAAAAAATCTTAAAAGGTGTACGCACTCTCGCTTCTGCCGTAAAAGTAACACTCGGTCCAAAAGGACGCAATGTCGTAATCGACAAATCTTACGGCGCTCCGCACATCACTAAAGACGGCGTGACCGTTGCCAAAGAGATCGAGCTTGAAGACAAGCAAGAGAATATGGGTGCTCAAATGGTGAAGGAAGTCGCAAGCAAAACAGCTGATAAAGCGGGCGATGGAACAACTACTGCAACGGTTCTTGCTGAAGCCATCTACTCAGAAGGTCTTCGCAACGTAACAGCCGGTGCTAACCCGATGGAAGTTAAACGTGGCATCGAACAAGCTGTCAAAATAATCACTGAAGAGCTACGCAAACAAAGCCGCCCTATTAAAGATCGAAAAGAGATCGCACAAGTCGCTACAATCTCCGCTAATGGCGATGTAGAGATCGGCGAGCTCATCTCTTCTGCGATGGAGCGCGTTGGTAAAGATGGAACAATCACTATCGAAGAAGGTAAAGGATTTGAGACAACTCTTGATGTCGTTGAGGGAATGAATTTTGATAGAGGCTACACCTCTTCTTACTTCATGACAAACTCAGAAACTCAAGAAGCTATCTTAGAAGATGCTTATGTTCTCATCTATGAGAAAAAAATCTCCGGGATGAAAGAGTTTTTGCCTATTCTTCAAGCAGCTGCTGAAAGTGGTCGTCCGCTCCTCATCATCGCTGAAGATGTCGAGGGAGAAGCGCTTGCGACACTTGTCGTCAACCGTCTTCGCGTTGGATTAAAGGTTTGTGCTGTAAAAGCACCAGGCTTTGGCGACAGACGCAAAGCCATGTTACAAGACATCGCAATTTTAACCGGTGGTGAATACATCAGTGAAGACCTCGGCATTAAACTTGAAAATGTTACAATCGACATGCTCGGCAAAGTTAAAAAAGTTGTCGTCGACAAAGACGAAACAACACTCGTGGAAGGTCAAGGCAAAAAAGAAGCAATCCAAGAGCGCATTGCTCTCTTAAAAAGACAAATTCAAGATACAACTTCAGACTACGACAGAGAAAAACTCCAAGAACGTCTTGCAAAACTTGCCGGCGGAGTTGGAATTCTGCGCGTAGGAGCTGCAACTGAAGTTGCAATGAAAGAGAAAAAAGACCGCGTTGATGATGCTTTTCATGCAACAAAAGCTGCTGTGGAAGAAGGGATTCTCCCAGGTGGTGGCGTTGCATTTATTCGCTGCCTTCCCCTTTTGGAGAAACTTGCAGCAACTTGCGCTGGCGACATAAAGGTCGGCGTCGAAATCATCATGAAAGCGCTGAGCTACCCTCTTCGTCAGATCGCAGAAAACTCAGGCAAAGAAGGTTCACTCATCG
>DAHVFY010000092.1 GCA_027316765.1 Parachlamydiales bacterium
TAGCTGTTTGTTAAAAAAGTGGGTTGCTGCAAATAGGTCACAATTCGGGGTTGAAATTAAAAAAAAGAAATGTGTGTGTCTTTCAACCGGAAGCACTATAGGTTTACGTGGACAAAGAATAGCTGGAATTACTATAACAGCATTAATTTGTTTCAATTTTTGCGGGCAAATATATGAAATTTTTAACGCTGATTTTAAGTTGCATCTTTACCTTATCGGTACGATTAAGTGCAATCGAGTACGAATACACTGAAATAAAAAAAACGAATCAAGAGGTTTTCTCAACATGTTTTTCCAAATTTGAGTATTTATATTTTAAGCCTCGATCGTCGACTTTTTTTACTTTGGGGGAAGGTGTTAAAACTTCTAAGTCGATCAATATCTCTGATAAACGCGGATATTGTTGGAAGGAATATAATGCTGCATATCGGTTTCGAGAAATTCCTTTTACGATTTTAGGAAGTACTGTTCTTGTTTTAGAAAGAAATTGTACACCGGAACATTCAACGCATTTTTTTCATTTTTTGGAGCATTTATTAGGAATTTGGAATTTTTTTGGAGAGGAAAATTGTCATGATGTTCGTTTGTTTGTTTTATGCGGTAATGGAAGGGGTTTTATTAAAAACTGGAAAGGGGAAAACGATGTTACTTACCATCTTGCTCGGGCCTTGTTTCCAAATGCGGAGATCTTAGAATGGACGGAATTTACTCGACAAACTCAGAACAAGATCGTGTGCTTTGAAAAAGCAATAATTTCTGATCGCAGCATGGAAATATTCAAAACGGAACCTTATCTTACAGATAGGATGCTTGGGGGATATTTTGAAGATCTTAAACAAGAGCGCTTAGATCACTTTGCTTCTCGGATATGGAACTATTGTCAAGTTGCTAAAGTTCCAACTGATAAAATTGTAGTAACTTATGTGAGACGCACTGGCTCTCGCTGTCTTACATCGAGTTGTGAAGAGGAACTAATTAGTAAAATTGAAAAATTAGAGAACGTGGATTTACGTATTGTGGATTTCGCTGCTATTTCTTTCTACGAACAGGTCAAGATCATTGTTAATACAGATGTGCTTTTGGGGGTACATGGAAATGGTTTAAGTCATGCCTTGTTATTGCCTAGTGGAGCCACCGTGATTGAACTCTTCCCTAAAGATTCTTTTAGAGTTGAATATAGAATCATTGCAAAAAGTCGAGGACTTAATTATTTCGGATGGATTGATTCTGTTGGATGGGTAAGTGACGAGGTTGCAGAAAGTGTTGGCTATTATGGAAATGTGGCCGTTGATAAAGTTAACACTCATGTAGATGCAATCATGGGTGTGTTGCAACTGATCCACCGTAATTTCTAACTCTTTACATAATCTTTGCGTTTCAAGTAAAATTTTTATCAAAAAAACACGCAAAGGAGGGGTTTATGGTACTCGTAAAGAGAGCGCAGTTGTTTACAGATCTTGTGGAGCTTAAAGTTCCTTCTGTTTTGTCCTCTGTTAAAAAGGCAGAGCTTCCAGATTTGGAGTCTCGATTAGCATCTGTATTGAAAAGAACAGAGCATTTTAATGATGTTCATGAAAAGGGAGCTCAGCATGCACGTCATTCAGTTTTTAAAAAATTTTACGGCCATCTTCCTCCTGTGATGACTTATGTAATGACTGTTGCCGGGCAAGGTGTATTAATTGGAGTGAGTTGGGCTCACTCCACGGAAGAGCAAAAATTTTTTCAGTTTTATTCTCTGGGATCTGATGTAGTAACTGGGGTGAATACAGGGGTTGTTTATGTATATAATTGGGTCCGGGGAGGGAATGCGCATGCTTCAGAACCTCATGGGATGGCAAATGAATCGTGTCTTTCGCAAATCGCTTCCTACTATGGTCCAGTATCAGCATGGGTTTCAGCTACAGTAGGCACTGTGGCGCAGCTTGCCAATGGAATTGCTTCTCATCAATCCAATTGGGAAATAGGATATGAGGCAGGCATTTTATTTGGCAGGGGCGTGACAGCGGTTGTCACTGGATACATATTTGCAAAGTATGTGGAGAAAGTATTACACGAAAAGTTGCACAGTAGGATTGGAGGAGATGCAAATACGTTGCATAAAAGGGCACAATTTTTGGAAGAGTGTATGCAATTTATTACAACGTGTTTTCAAGAGAGCGCATCTGCTAACGAGCTTAAAGCAGAACATGAACGTTTAACGCAAGAACTCTTCAATGGTTCCGGTAGAGATATTGAACACCGAGCGTTGCGTACAGAATGGGAGAAAGTGGGCGAGTTGATTGAGAAGTTGTGTGCGGCTCCACAGATGGATGGTGAATTGGAAAATCAAGATCAAGAAGTCGTGAGGAAAGAACTAAAAAAGATTGTTAAGGAGGGGATTCTTCCTGATATCAAATACTATATACTTCACTACGATCAACATCTACCTCATATTCCGCTCAAAGAATCAAGAGGCTGTTTTTCTTGTTTACCGATAAGTCGTTGGTGTTTTGAAAAGAAAAGCGTTGAAAGCGATGTTGCAAATATTTAGGAGGTGAGACAGCGACCGTCTTCTAGGCGGACAATGCGGTCGGCAAATTTCGTAATGCGAGGATCGTGGGAGACGACGATGAGGGTTTTTTTCTTTTCTGTGACAATAGAGCGAAGCAGCTCCATGACTTTGATCCCTGTTTCGAAATCAAGAAAGCTTGTCGGTTCGTCGCAGACAATGAGGTTGGGGTTATGAATGATGGCGCGTGCGATTGCAACTCTTTGCTGCTGACCGCCTGAGAGCTCTAAGGGAAGGGCATTGGCTCTATCTCCGATTCCGACATCTGTAAGGACTTGTTTTGCTTTTTGCTCAGCGCTTTTTCTATCAGCTCCATTTAGGATAAGAGGAACTGCAACATTTTCTGCATTTGTCAGCATGGGAATTAAATTGAACGACTGAAAAACAAATCCGATATGGATGCCTCGGTAATGTGCCTTTTCTTGATCGGGGAGATGATTTAAATCGAGATCATGAATGAGCGTTTCGCCTGTTGTTTGCGTAAGGATTCCCGCAATGATGGAAATGAGTGTTGTCTTACCAGAACCGGAGGGTCCCATCAAAATGAGGAGTTCTCCTTGTTTGACTTCTAAGTCAACACCTCGCAAAGCCTCGACTTTTGTGTTGCCTTCTCCAAAGATCTTTTTCACATTTTTGCAAACAACTGCGTAGTCCATGAAATGTTACCTTTTAAAAACAATTGCGGGGTCAATTCGAATTACCTTAATCACACTAAAAAGAGCTGAAATAAAGCAGATTAAAATTAGAAAAGACGCGCTCGTTAAATAGAGCCACCAAGGAAGGTTAAAAGATAGATCTGTGTATCTGAGTGCATATCCAAAAATTGCGGCGCATCCGATGCCGATGCCCCACCCAATTGCGCTTACAAGAAGGGCTTGGATCAAGATCATTTTAACAAGAAGCGCGTTAGGCGCTCCCATTGCCTTAAATGTCCCAAAGTAGGGCAGGTTATCGACTGTGAAGTTAAAGAACGTCTGTCCTGCAATTGCAATACCAATAATGATGCCAAGAGTAATCGCAACTCCGAAGTTAACAACAATTCCCGTGTATTTTGCATAGTAAAGCATAGTTAATTTTTGAAATCCCCAGCTTGTATAGGCTGCATATCCGGTTTCTTTCTGAATTTTTGCACATAGCTTTTTAAGATCAACGCCGGGTTTTGCTTTCACGAGGACAAAGGTTAGGACATCTCGTACAAGAGGGGCAATGCTTGTTGCATTATTGTATGTGGTGTAAACAACGGGTTGAGATTGAAAAGTGCGAGAGGTATCGCAGATGCCGGCAACATAAGCTCTTCTGTCGTTGAGCTCCATGACGTCTCCAACGCGAAGGGGAATTTTGAGAGCGTCCGGAGATTTTCCAGGTGAGGCGAGTTTGTCAGCTGCTCCAATTTGATTTACAAAAACTGCATCAGGAAAGCGAAGATCTGCCATTTTTCCATTAATCATAGAAGGAGGGCCGCCAATTAGAGTCGCATCGTCGATGCCGATAAAAACACAGGTCTGAAAAGCTCCGCTATGAAGGCGTGCTTGGATGGTGCCTTTATACATAGGGACTGCCCATTCAATCTCATCAACGCTACGAACTCTATAGAGAACGGTTTCTTTCATCCCTTTAAGGTCATCAATGTATTGTACGGTTGGATCCATCACCCAAATATCAGGTTGCGAGGTGTCTGTGATGAAACTAAATGTTCGTTTCATGATTCCAATAAAAATTGCACCTTGTTGATTGATGATGAAAGAAGAAAAGCTCAAGGCGACAATGAGGCCGATATATTTAAGCTTATCACCAATTAACATCTTTAGGGCATAGACGAACATGTCCAATTCCCTCCAAGTGCTTTATAAAGCGCAATTAAATCGCTGATCAAGGCCTGCTTGCTTTGCGTGAGAGTAAGTTCTGTATTAATTAAAGTTTTTAAGGTTTCTAAAGCGGTGATCTCATCTACAAGTCCTGCTTGCAATAAATCTTCTGTCAGTCTGAGTGCATCTTGGTTTGCATAAGTTTCTTTTGTCAGGTTGAGGTTTCTTTTTTGCTCTTCAAAGTAAGAAACAAGGGCTCCCTCTACATCTTGTAAAGAGGTAATGACGATTTGTTCATAATTTAAAAGAGCTTGTCTTTGTTGAGAGTTTGCTACGGCAATCTGTCCCGTTGTTCTTCCAAAATTGATGAGATTCCAGTTGATGTTAGGACCAATTGTCCAATAAGAACTTGGAAAAGAGAACCAATTGTGAGTTTTATTGCTCTCATAACCATACCCATCTCCAGTGAGCATGATGCTCGGAAAGAGGCCTGAGATTGCAATTCCAATTTGTTCTGTTGCTGCGGCAAGTTGTCGTTCAGCTTGTCTGATATCAGGTCTTCTACGAAGTAGATCTGAGGGGAGGCCGGCTGGAACCTTGCCAAGCCCTGAGGGGATCTCTTTGACTTCATCAAATAAAGAGCCAAGACTCTCGGGTTGTTTACCAAGTAAAACAGCCAGGGCGTAAATGGTTGTTTTAAGGGAACTCTCTAAAACAGGGAGCGTGGCGCGATCGTTTTCTAGAGTTGCAATGAAGTTATCGATTTGAATTTGACTATCAAGACCGGCATCAATTAAGACGTAAGCTAGCACAAGTTCTCTTTCGTCAGCTTGAATTTTTTTCTTTGTCAGCTCAATTTGATTTTGTAGAGAGCGGATGGACATGTAGTCGCGCGCCACTTCGCTGATGATTGTAATCAGAACGTTTTGCGCATTAAAGCCATAGGCTTCCCACTCATCAAAAGCTGCTTGCTTGCCCCGTCTAAATTTCCCCCAAAAATCCAATTCCCAAATGGCATCAAATCCAATTTGGAAAAAATTTTGAACAGGGGGGCCAAACATGGAGCCACGTGCAGCGCTTGATTGGCTGCCGCTTGCAATTGAGGTGGCACTTGTTGCTGTTGTGAAAATATTCTGACTGTAGCGGGATCTGGTTGCAACAGCATTAAGATCAATTTCAGGCCAAAGATAAGAACCTTCTACTTTATAGTGCGCTCTAGCTTCTACTATTTGCTCAATTGCAATAAGCACATCAAAGTTTTCTGTAGCAGCTTCTTCAATCAAAGAGTCAAGGAGGGGATCATCAAATTGCTTCCACCAAGCACATAATTCTTCATCTGTGCACCCGGCATCGTTGGTGTTTTCTATGAATGTGGAAGGCATTG
>DAHVFY010000093.1 GCA_027316765.1 Parachlamydiales bacterium
AATAAAAAAATCAAAACTCATTCCACATGTGTAGCGCTATAGGGAAAATAGGTCACAATTCGGGGTTATAGATTCTGAGTGCTCTTTTAGGAAAGACAACCATGGCTCCACTGTTAACAATGATTTGAACATCTGCGTTGAGATGCCATGTTTGGTACTCTTTGTTGATCCGTTCGTTGTGAATTATGCATAAATAGAATGTGATTTTTTCATGGATTTTGTTGATGGAGTTATTAGATAAATCGAGATTAAACGCATTGCAGTGAATAATTTCTTTAGGAAGTGTTGTAATCTGATTGTTTTTTAGCGAAACTCTGTGCTTGTTTTTGCTGTTATGGATTCCATAGGCAAGAACAGTTTCTGGAATTTTTGTAAATCGATTGTTGTCTAAATTGATCAAGCGCAGCTCGGGTAATTGAGTTAATATATTAGGGAGAGAGGTTAGGTTGTTAAAACTTAGATCTAGCTCTGTGATTTTAGAAAAATAATGGATTTGTTCGGGAGCTGTTTTTAATTTTTCCTTTGTTAATTCGATTGTATAAATATCCTGGAGTTGTTTTTGATGATCTGGATTATCTAGCCATTCTAAGATTATATCGCCATTAAGATTTTGGGTTTTCATACCCTGTGGCAAATATTTTTTCGATAGGGCGATGAGCCCTAGATCTCTATCTATTTTATGCTGTTGAAAGGGGATTAAACACTCCTTGGGTTTTGTCGAATAGAAATTGGGAGGTAGAGATAGGCGTTCTATACAACAGACAGTTGTGATGAGTTGTTTGAATAAGTCTCTACAAGAAACACCTTCCTCTTCAGATTGTTTTACAAGAGAGATGTAGTGCTGAAGATAGATGGGGCCTTTTGGAGGCTGTGTTGTGGTAAGTTTGGTCCAGTCATTTTTGAGATAAGTATCAACAAGTTCTTGAGTTGTTTTAGAGGCGCAGCCAAAGGCTAAGAGATCTTTTAAAGATAAATGAGAGAAAATTTCATATGTGATTTCTAAGGATAAGGGAACTTGTGACCACCGAATCTTCATGCCAGCTCCTTACAGTTATATTTCAAGGAAAGAAAAAACCCGGCGTTTTTGAGGCGCCGGGTTCAATACCCAATCAGGTCTTTAGAGCTTGAAGACTCTTAGCTGTTGTAGTCACGACGTGGACGACGCTCACGGCGCTCGCCACTGTCATCACCCCAACGGCCACCGCCGCCGCCGCCGCCACCAAATGAACGCTCACGGCGCTCGCCGCCACGTTGCTCTGGACGAGCATCGTTAACAACGAGTGTTCTGCCGCCAACTTGTGCTCCGTTGACTGCTTGAACTGCCTTTTGTGCGTCATCAGGATTTGCCATCTCTACAAAGCCAAAACCTTTGGACTGGCCAGTAAACTTATCAGTAATGATACGTACTGAAGCCACAGCGCCATAGGGGGAAAATAAATCACGTAGTTCATCTTCCGTAATGCTATAGGGAAGGCTACCGACATAAAGTTTTTTGTTCGACGAATTGCTCATGATATCTCCTTAGATTGAGCTAAATAATATAGTTGTGTGACACGGCTTTTGGACCATCCGCGAAACAAAAACTTGAAACGCTGGGCTAAAAAGGCTCGGGATCAACAAACAAAGGTATTATAACACAAATATCTTTTGATTGTCTATCTAGTTTCTGATACGTTGGCGAAAAGAGGTGTTGGTTTATGGCATTCAAATATTTACTTGTCGTTTTACTCCTGTTTTTGAGCTCTGCGGCTAGAGGAGAGGAGGTTTGGGCCTTTAATCAAGAATTTATCCGCTTCGGGAAGAAGGACGTTTATGAGGGGTTCAAAAAGCGGTGGAATCTTGAATATGGTCAATTTCTTAAAGAAAACAAGGAAGATTACCCTATTTTGGCGATCCAAGATTTGGATGCACCTGAGTATACGTACCTTACGCCTGTTCTTTCTTATTTAGGATTGGGGCGTTTTAAAGAAGGATTAAAAAATTTCGAGGAGACCCTTAAAAAGGACCTAACTCTTGGCTTTGCGAGTACACTTAATTTCCAGGTGGAGAGCTTGGGGGTTTATCTTTCTGAGTGTTCTTATATTCCAGAATTTATGAATGCTAGCTTTTGTAATATGCCTTATGTTCACTATCAGATTTTTTCTCTGACTCCAGGAAATGGGGGGGTCTTTGAAGAGCATTTAAAAAAAATGGTGTTTGAAGAGCAAATGAAAAAAAGCAATTTTTGTTGGCGCGTCTGGAAGATTTCTTTTGGAGGAGACCTTCCTAAATACGTTGTGTGTCGCTTTACACAATCAAAAGAGGCTCTAAATCGTGATGAACCTCACTTCATCTATGAAAATTTAAAGGAGATTGTCCGAAGACATCGGGAAGGTCGGGGGATTTTAAGGCGCGATTTGTCCGTCATTATATCGTGTAATGCGTAAACGGGGCCAGGTTCCTTGTTTGGTGTAATCAGAAAATTTTTCGGACAAAATTTTAGTGATGTTACCTGGTTTACCGTTTGCAATGATATGACCGTCAATTTTTATAACGGGTAAAATTTCACGTGAACTGGATGTAACAAAAAATTCATCATAGGAAGACAGGTTGGCATAGGAGATAGGTTCTTCTTTAATTTCAAGCTCTTCTTTGGCAAGGTTAAGAACAATTTCTCGGGTAATACCGAGCAAGAGTTCGTGAGAGTTTGGTGTGATGAGTGTTTGATTTTTTACTGCGAAAATATTGGTCGTCGCTCCTTCTAAGATTTCATTGTTGGCGTTTAGATAGAGCGCTTCTTTTGCATCTTTATTTTTACCCATTGCAACGATGGCGGGAATATAATTGAGTGTTTTACTCATCGGAATCGTGCGCGTAAGCGACGTTGTGAGCGTTTTAATTCCCTCAGTGTAAAAATGAATTGGTGGTGTTTTGAGCTCGTATGCGAAAACAATGAGTGAAGATTTTTTTTCCGGAATGAATTGATCAGAGCTAATTCCTCCTGTTACAAGAATTTTAATGCTAAGCTCCTGATGCGATGACATGGAAATCAACTTTTTAATAATTTCACTTAACGCATCGAGAGAAAAATTGAAATCTAAATTAAGTTCGTTAGCAGAAAATTTTAACCTTTCTAGATGTTCCTCAAGGTGAAAAGGGGTTCTTTGATAAGTGCGTAAATAATCAAAGACTCCAAATCCTCTAATTAGACCTAAGTCAAGTACAGAAATCTTTGCTTCTTGTTCTGACAAGAAGCGTTCATCGATATAGTAAACGTTCATTTCTTCATTGTATGTTTTCGCTTCTAAAAAAAAAATTAAAAAAAATGTTGCACAATATATAGAAAGCGCATATGGACAATAGGTATGTTTAACTCTTAAACCAGTAGGAGCATGGGTATGGCATTAAAGGAAACAACAAATAAAGTAAAAGATCTGCTTTGTCAGATTGCTAAAGATATTGATAAGTCGGAAAGAGGCAATAAAGCCGCTGCACAACGTGTGCGCACAGGAACAATTAGATTAGAGAAAGTAGCGAAGTTGTATCGCAAAGAATCAATTGCGATGGAGAAAAAAGGTGGAATGAAGAAACCTTCTGCAAAAAAATCTGGCGGTAAAAAGGCTGCAGCTAAAAAAGCGCCTGCAAAGAAAAAAGCACCTGCGAAAAAAGCGCCTGCAAAAAAAGGTAAAAAGAAAAGATAGATTTTGAAAATTCTTTTGTCTAAAAAGCCTCTGCAGCAAATTGTTGCAGGGGCTTTTTTTTGTTTCTTTTAAGGAAAAAGTGGAGTAACATGTTGCGCCATGGAAACACTTGTTGTAATAGAAGAATTTTCAAAAAAAGGACGTGGTGCAGGAAGCGTTGGTACCGGGAAAGTTGAAGTTGTGGGAGCAATCCCCGGCGATCACGCTCTTGTAGAGCTCTCTCGCAAGCGAAAAGGATGGCATGTGGGCTTTTTGCGCGAGCTGACAGTACGTTCAGAGCTGCGTGTCCAACCTCGTTGCGCACATGTTCCTATTTGCGGCGGTTGTAGTTGGCAAGAGATTGACTACAAGAAGCAGCTTCAGTTTAAGGAAGCGATCGTAAGGAATGCATTTCCTTCCATGCACGATCGAGTTCGCCCTATTATAGCCTGTGACGATCCTTGGCACTATCGCAATAAAATGGAATTTTCTTTCTCTCAAAATAAAGCTGGGGAAAAATTTTTAGGATTGATGCTAGCTCAAGGCAGAAGTCGAGTTTTTAATCTTACAGAGTGCCATCTTGCTGCTTCTTGGTTTTCTGATGTGCTGTGCTCTGTTCGCGCATGGTGGAAGAAGAGTGGTCTAGAGGCGTTTCGTATGAATGGTGAAGGGGCGTTGCGTACTTTGATTTTGCGAGAAGGTCAACGGACAAAAGAGAAACTCGTCATGTTGACGGTTTCTGGCAATCCTAATTATGCGCTTACGCAAAGGCAGATTGATGATTTTATAGAAGCTATTGAGACCGTAGTTTCTGGGGCTAGTATTTTTTTACGTATTCAACAAGTGGCTAAAGGCTCTGCAACACAGTTTTATGAGATCCTTTTAAAAGGTCGGGATCATATTAAAGAAGAGCTTGTGATTGATACGGGAAAAAATAAGAGAGAATTGACGTTTAAAATTAGCCCTACTTCTTTTTTTCAGCCCAATCCTGCACAAGCTGAAAAGTTATATTCTCTTGCTCTTCAAATGTTGGATTTGCCACCTAAAGCAGTTGTTTTTGATCTTTATGCGGGAACCGCCACGTTGGGAATGGCTCTTGCTCTAGAGGCAGAAAAGGTCGTCAGCATTGAGCTTAACCCTCATGCAGTATTTGACGCGGAATGGGGTGCTAAAATCAACGGCATTCACAATCTGAGCCTTTATATTGGGGATGTGGGAAAGGTGCTGCACGATTTACGCGCGTTGTCTGACTTTAGGGCTCCTGATGTTGTGATCGTTGACCCTCCAAGAGCGGGTCTTGATCCGACAGCTTTAAGTCACCTTCTTTCGTTGCATCCTGTTCAAATTTTATATATCTCTTGCAATGTTGCAACGCAGGCTCAAAATATCCAAGTGCTTCAGGAGGGCGGATATACGCTTGAGATCATTCAGCCCGTGGACCAGTTCCCTCACACTCCTCACATTGAAAACATAGGATTGTTAAAAAGAAAACTATCTTAAAATTGTTTTTTAGTTGAGTTGATGCCGTATGATCGGGCATACTCGTGAATTACCCTATACAAACTAGACGAGGATCGTTATGAAAAAAATGTTTTTTATGTTAATGCTCGGGCTTACTTCTTTGCCACTTTTTGCAGATGAAGGAGCAGCACCGAGTGCAGGTGGTCAAAATTTAACGCAAACATTCATTATGATTGCTGTAGCTCTTGTGTTTTTCTATTTCATTCTATGGCGTCCAGAGCAAAAGCGACGTAAAGCAATGGAGCAGCAACGCAGCGCTCTCAAAAAAGGTGATCAAGTTACAGCTATGGGCATTATTGGTAAAGTTGTGAACATTAAAGACAATACCGTTGTTCTTAGCATGGTCGATGGTGCAAAGATTGAGTTTTTAAAAACAGCGATTACAGATGTGCGTCCAGGCACTGAGGAAGATGCTAAACGCGCAGAAAAAGATGATAGCAAACGCGTTGAACTCAATCCTACTGAGTAATACCCCGAATTGTGACCTATTTGCAGCAACCCACTTTTTTAACAAACAGCTACAAGTTGAATGACGAGTTCAAC
>DAHVFY010000094.1 GCA_027316765.1 Parachlamydiales bacterium
CAAAACCTAAATTTTCCCCTGATTCTGATAACAACTGTATAAAACAGCTTTCCACTTTGACAGCAGAAGTGAAGCGATGATGCAAACCATAAACAGAGCTCGTCTCAACCTAAGAACAGACAAGTAAACTTGTCTTTTGTCCTTTAAAGGAGGTGATCCAGCCCCACCTTCCGATAGGGCTACCTTGTTACGACTTCATCCCAGTCATCGTCCTCACCTTAGGCACCTCTCCCCTTGCGGTTAAGTCAGTGACTTCGGGTAAAAACAACTCCCATGATGTGACGGGCGGTGTGTACAAGGCCCGGGAACGTATTCACGGCGTTGTTGCTGACCCGCCATTACTAGCAATTCCGACTTCATGTAGTCGAGTTGCAGACTACAATCTGAACTGAGATCGGCTTTCTGGGATTTGCTCCATCTCACGATTTCGCTGCCCTCTGTACCGACCATTGTAGCACGTGTGTAGCCCCAGACATAAAGGCCATGCGGACTTGACGTCATCCTCACCTTCCTCCTAGTTAACCTAGGCAGTCTCACTAGAGTCCCCACCTTGCGTGTTGGCAACTAATGATAAGGGTTGCGCTCGTTGCGGGACTTAACCCAACACCTCACGGCACGAGCTGACGACAGCCATGCAGCACCTATACAGAGACCCTTTCGGGAAATACCATCTCTGGTATCGTCCTCTGCACTTCTAACCTGGGTAAGGTTTTTCGCGTTGCATCGAATTAAACCACATGCTCCACTGCTTGTGCGGGCCCCCGTCAATTCTTTTGAGTTTCACCCTTGCGAGCGTACTCCCCAGGCGGTATACTTATCGCGTTAGCTTCGACACAGTCAGGGTTGAGCCCAACTACATCAAGTATACATCGTTTACGGCAAGGACTACCAGGGTATCTAATCCTGTTTGCTCCCCTTGCTCTCGCGCCTCAGCGTCAGGTAAAAACTAGAAAATCGCTTTCGCCACAGGTGTTCTTCCACATATCTACGCATTTCACCGCTACACGTGGAATTCCATTTTCTCCGTCATCCCTCTAGACTCACAGTTTCAAATGCAGCTCCGAAGTTGAGCTCCGGAATTTCACATCTGACTTACAAATCCGCCTACGCGCCCTTTACGCCCAATAATTCCGATTAATGCTTGCACCCTCCGTATTACCGCAGCTGCTGGCACGGAGTTAGCCGGTGCTTCTTTACCTTGTACCCTCAAATCGCATAGTTATTCACTACACTCTCTTGTTCGAAGGCGAAAGAGCTTTACAACCCGAAGGCCTTCATCGCTCACACAGCGTCGCATCGTCAGGCTTTCGCCCATTGCGAATGATCCTCGACTGCAGCCTCCCGTAGGAGTCTGGGCAGTATCTCAGTCCCAATGTTGGCGGTCAATCTCTCAATCCGCCTAGACGTCTTAGCCTTGGTGCGCCTTTACCGCACCAACTAGCTGATATCCCATGAACCTCTCTTTAACCGCAAGGTCGGTTTCCCGATCCCCCACTTTGATAAACGAAAGACTCCTTCCGCCACCTCATTCGGTATTAGCGACCGTTTCCAGTCGTTATCCCCAGGTTAAAGGCAAGTTATTCATGTATTACTAACCCTTCCGCCACTAGATCGCAAGTTACCCTACGATCTCGTACGACTTGCATGCCTCATCCACGCTGTCAGCATTCAATCTGAACCAAGATCAAATTCTCAAGAAAAATAATTCTTAACAACTTGATTGAATTAAACAGGCGGGTAAGGTTGCTTAACGCTTCCTTACCCGCACAAGCTCTATTTATTTGGCTTGCACATCACTTCACTTCTACTGTCAAAACATCTTCGCCAGAGCCTTAAGCTTCCGGCTTTTCATTCACACATCTTCTATCGTGCGTTTGAATGGTATAACATACTAAACTTCACCTTTTTCCTGCAACATCGAAATCTGTATTTCTTCAAAATTTTCGATTTTCTCGAGAGAAATTTTCTTCTGTGTATAAAAAAATGGGAGTCAAGATATGATCCATTTTCGAGCATCTTAAGAGAGAAGATCTTATGAAATTACTTGCCATCTACCTACTTACGATGATTCCTTTAATTCTTGAAGGCGTCACCATTTCACAGGAAGAACTCCTTAAAAAAATCAATTCCCCCCCTCCCGATTGGATGATGTCACAAATTAACGAAGACTTAAGTGCATTTAAGACAACGGGGATCACGCAAGAAATGCTGGATAAAACACTAGAAGAAGTGTACGCTTTGCCCACTGGGCGCGGTGCTCAATTTGTCTGCTATAGAATTAAAAATAATCGGATTACCTATAACACTCCATCTGAAAGTCCTTCCGATGTCCGCATCACAGATTTTATAAAATTTATTCAATTGCTCGGAAAATATGTAAAACTCCCAGATGTTGACTTCATCGTTTCTCTATGGGACTCTTATGACCGTCCCCTTTTTTTAGACAAAACCTGCTGCCCAATTTTTACCATGTGCCGGTTAAAATCCAATCAAGTAGGTGTCCTTTTCCCAGAAGTTAGATTTTTTGAACACAGAGAGCGCATTTTCAACGATATCGAGCACTATTCATCACACTCTCCTTGGGAAGACAAGCTTAATAAATCTCACTGGAGAGGAGGTACAACAGGTGGATTTTATTTTGAATATGAGTGGGATTATAAACCTCGCTCACGTCTTGTTCTATTTTCAAAGGAGCACCCCGATCTGATTGACGCCTATTTCACTTACCCTTATGGACTCAACAATACGCTGAAAACTATCCTTCAAAGTTATGACCTTTTTCGACCGTGGATGGGACAAACAACAGGAATTGAGTACAAGTATCAAATTGCCATCGACGGCAATACGTTTCCTTCAAGTTTCTGGTGGCAGCTTGTTTCCAACTGTGTCATCTTAAAGGGAGAATCCGATTACATTGAATGGTTTTACAAAGGGGTACAGCCTTGGGTGCACTATGTTCCTTTCAATCAAGACTGCTCCGACTTAGAAGAAAAATTTCACTGGTTAAAATCAAACGATGAAAAAGCAAATGAAATTGCCCAAAACGCGACAAAATTTGCAAGAGAGCACTTAAAACTTGAGGACATGTTGCTCTATTTTTACACGCTCTTTAACGCTTACGCCGAGCTTCAAAGATAGAGGACTCAATTCGGGGTTCAATAAAAAAATCAAAACTCATTCCACATGTGTAGCGCTATAGGGAAAATAGGTCACAATTCGGGGTTTAAAAGAGTCGCATATTCCTTAAGAAGAAGATAAGTGTAGTGAAATACTGATTCATCACTTAGCCTTTCTTCTGCGAAAACCTGCGCATTCTTTGCGATCTCTAAAGCCTCTTCGGGGTGATCCCTTAACCACATCACTTTTTCTCCAAGATCCACAGAGTCCTGCCGAAAAGGAACATAATGAACGTAAGGGATAAGGTCGGCATAGAACCACTCGAATTGAACGGAGGCTGCTTTCAGCACTGTTGAGCCAGAAAAAAGCTGCCACTGCAAACTGCAAGGCGCAGCAATGCTATCGATTGCAATCAAATAGCGATGCTTCAGCTGCATTTCAGGAGAAACGTAATCGCGCAGAAAATAATTTTCCATCATCCACATCTTCCACACATAGTTCATCGCCTCAAAATAATCGTTCTCTATTGTACCTGCATCGACTAAATCAGGGTGATATTTTGAAAAAAACATCAGCTTTGATCTTGGCTTAAAGTCCCAATCAAAATAGGGGTAAATACCCTCAGATAATGAACCTCGCCAAAAAGCAACTTCTTTCCTCTTTTCCCATTCATACATCGACGATGCAGTCTTAACTCTTTCAAAAACTTCAGAACGTCTTGGATCCCAAAGTCCACTAGGAAAAAGAATAGAGCGATGATTAGCAAGAGCTTTACAAGCAGTAAATACAGGAGCTTTTGTAAAACGTAAAAAAAGAGGGCGATCGTAATGATCTGCCAAGGAAACAAGGCAATCCAGGTCTGGAAGCGAGGCTATTTTCTGTAAAATTTGCAGTGCCGCAAGAAAGTTCTCAAGATGCTTTTCCGCATCATCGGAAAGCTTTAATTTTCTCTCTACATCGAACATCCCGTTTTTAATACGCACTCTAACTAGATACGCGATCTCCCCTCCTTGCACATTTGGAACCTCTTCCCATGTTTCTTCAAGCATCTCTTGAGTAACTCCACTATTTGAAAATGGAGCTAAATCACAAGTAATTTGCTTCTTCATCCATTCGGGAGAAGCCAACCTACACTTATTTTCTAAGCTCTCAAAGTTGATGTTCCAACTGTATAGCTCGCTAAAAAGAAAAAACGAAAAAACACAAAATACAAAATTCACAAAATACGACATATCATGATCTCCTCAGGAAGCGCTTTCGGTATAGATTTTAAGGTGTGTGACTGCTTTTTGAAACAAGAAAATTTAGACGTTGCGAATATCGTCAATTCTGGTATACATACTCTTGCTCTTGGAAAAATAGAAAACATGAATATCGCACATCGTCGGCTCTTTTTTGCTCTTAATGTAGAAGCTCCATGGCCTGAAAATCTCCCTTCCGGACGCATTTTAAGTGAAAAAGAACGTCACATAACCCTTGCTTTTTTGGGCAATGTTGCCTTTCAACCTCTTGAAAATCTTCTGAATCATTTTCCACTTCCTCCTTTTCAGATCGCTCTTGCAGGCAAGTGCGATCGTCTTTTGTTTCTTCCGGAAGCGGCTCCTCGCGTCGTTGCAACTCATGTCTCTTGGTTTAAATCTCACTCTCTAGATGCTTATTACAACACCATTATCGACTGGCTATCAAAGAGTCATTATGAACTGCATGAAAAATCATTTCTTCCACACGTTACAATCGCAAGGGCGCCTTTTGAACAGAAAGAATGGAAAAAAATGACACTCCCCTTTCCTATCATTGCAAAGGGCATTCATCTTTATGAAACGATTGCATCTCTCACTTATCACTCTCTATGGAACATCTCTTTTGAACTTCCTTTTGAAGAAATTGAGCATACAGCTGACATTGCTTTTATTATCCGTGGCGTTGATATTTATCAGATTTATCTCCACGCACAAATTGCTCTCGCCTTTAAATTCCCCCCTCTTCTTAATTACATGACAGAAACCTCCAAAACGTTGAATTTAGATCAGGTGATTATAGAGCTCAATGCACTCATCTCACGAATAGACTCTGACATTGGGTGCCCTTTCAAGGCAATCAGTTTTCATGGGGAGATTTCTTTGGAACGTTCAGCTCTTTTACACTGGGAGATGATCGTTGATGTTTGATTATAAAGAAATCGCTCCTGCAACTTACCTCATCCCTCAAAAGGAGGGCATGCGCGTTCCGGGACTTATTATTGGAACAACAAAGCTTTTTGAAGACATTGAAATCGAAAAACCGCTTGATCAAGTACGCAATGTCGCTTATCTTCCAGGAATTGTCGGCTATAGCATTGCAATGCCTGACATTCATTGGGGTTATGGCTTCCCCATCGGCGGTGT
>DAHVFY010000095.1 GCA_027316765.1 Parachlamydiales bacterium
CGGGGGATTGTGCTTATTTTTGATGAGGTGATTACAGGATTTCGAGTGGGATTGGGAGGTGCTCAGGAATTATATAGCATTGATCCTGATTTGACTTGTTTTGGTAAGGTGATTGGAGGAGGTTTCCCTTGTGCAGCTTTTGGAGGAAAAAAGGAGATCATGGATCATTTGGCACCTCTTGGCGCTGTCTATCACGGGGGAACGCTTTCTGGAAATCCTGTTGCAATGTGTGCTGGAATTGCAACTCTTAAGGAAATAGAAAAAGAGGGGTTTTATGAGGGTTTAAAACAAAAGGCGGATGTAATTACAGAGGCTATTTGCGAGAAGATTCAAGCAAAAGGCTTAAATGCGTGTTTGCAACAGGTTGGTTCTGGATTCACGCTCTTTTTCGGATGTAAAAAGGTCAGTTGCAGTGAGGATCTTAAAACTCTTGATGAGCTTACGTTTAAGCGTTTATTTATCTATCTTTTTGCACAGGGGATCTATATCCCTCCTTCTCCTTACGAGACGTGGTTTGTGTCAAGTGCGCATACAGGGGAAAGCCTTGAAAAGGCTCGAGATGCAATTCTCTCATTTTTGGATATGTTGTGAAAGTACTATTGTTTTTATTAGTTTTTGTTGGGTCCAATCTTTTTGCCATAGAGCCTGATTTTCAAGATTATATCTTTATTAAACAGTCGGGTGAGAATAAAATTGGACTCATCCAAATTGAGCGAGAGCATCCAATCGATGAGTCGACTTATTTATATGTGAAATTTGCGCTCGAGCATTTTAAGAAGGAAAGAGTTTCCTTTGTCGCTCTCAATCTCAATACTCCAGGTGGTGAAGTTTTTGCGGCCGTAAAGATTGCGCAGCTTCTTGTAAAGATGGATAGCGAATATCACATCCCCGTAGTTGCGTTTATCGACAATTGGGCGCTTTCTGCGGGCGCTATGCTAGCTTATTCATGCAGATATATTGGAATTACTTCGACAGCTAGTATGGGGGCTGCGGAACCTGTCGTTGCAACTGGTGATGGAGGAATGCAGACAGCTTCTGAAAAGATGATTTCTGCGCTGCGCTCTGAATTTACAAATTTGGCAAAGGTTTATGGAAGAGATCCTCTCCTTGCAGAAGCGATGGTAGATAAGGACATGCTTCTTGTTGTAAGAGATGGGAAAATTGTGGCTTTGCAAGATTCTGAGCAGATTCAAGAGAGTGATCAGGTGGTCGTTTTAAAGGGAAAACTTCTTACATTAAACGCTGAAACACTGCTCAAGTATGGTATTGCAAATTTTGAAGCGGCTTCTCTTTTTTCAGCTCCCTTTTTTGCTGCAATTCCTGAGAAGAACATCATTGCCTATACGGACTGGAAGATCGATTTTTTTGCTTTTTTAAGCCATCCAGCGATCGCATCTCTTCTTTTGATCGGGTTAATTCTTGGTGTCTATTTGGAAATGTCTCATCCAGGCTTTGGGCTACCTGGCATCTTGGCTATCAGCTGTCTTTCTCTTATTCTTCTTTCAAGTTTTGCTGTTCAAGCAATTCATTGGCTTGAGGTGATTATCTTAGCAACCGGGATTTTGTTTCTTCTGCTTGAGATCTTTGTGATTCCTGGATTTGGCATCGTAGGAGTTTTAGGAATTATTTTAACCCTTGGCGGACTTTTCATGCTGACTCTTCCAAGCTTTGAGGGGATCAGCTTAAATTTTTCAGGTTGGGGATTTGATATTCTTCTTTATCACTTAGCATGGTTTTCAATAGGCGTGATTGCTTCGATCGCGCTTATTTGTATTTTAATGCATTATCTGCCTAGGAGAAAATTCTTTCTTAACAAATTTGTCTCGAAGGAGGATCAAGAGGGATTTATTCCTTGTGTGCTGAATCGTGAGCACATTGGTAAATTCGCAATTGCTCTATCGGATTTAAAACCCTCGGGTCATATTTCAATCGATGGAGAGCCATTTCAAGCTCTTTCGCAATCGAAGTATATTTATAAAGACTCTTCTGTTATTGTGATTGGCGCGCAAGGAGCGCATTACATCGTTATTCTTAAGGAGACCGAAGATGTTAGCAGAAGTTGATTTATCCTCAGGGATTTACCTCTTATTTTTTGTGTTAGCGATCGTTGCTATCATCATTGTTAGTGTTGTGGCAAAGTTTTTGGGGCTTTGGTTCCAAGCTTTTGTTTCGGGAACGCCGATCTCTCTTTTTAATATCGTGGGGATGAGTATGCGTAAAATCCCTCCTCGTGTCATTGTGAATGCTAGGATCAATACCTTTAAGGCAGGAATTAAGACGATTACGGTTGCAGACCTTGAAACGCATTATCTCGCAGGAGGGAATGTGGGCAATGTTGTGCGTGCGATGATTGCAGCCGATAAAGCCAATATTCCTCTTACTTGGCGACAAGCCACTGCAATTGATCTTGCAGGGCGTGACATTCTTGATGCTGTGCGCACCTCAGTAAACCCAAAAGTGATCGACTGTCCTGATAGTAAACATGGAGAGTATATCATTGCAGTTGCAAAAGATGGCGTGCAGCTTAAATGTAGAGCTAGAGTGACTGTGCGTACGAATATTCTCCAGCTTGTTGGGGGTGCAACTGAAGAGACGATCATTGCTCGGGTCGGCGAAGGAATTGTAAATGCGATTGGTGCTTCAGAAACGCATCTTGATGTGCTTGCGTCACCTCAGAGGATTTCTAAACTTGTTTTAGAGCGAGGTCTTGATGCTCAGACGGCATTTGAAATTCTCTCCATTGATATTGCAGATATTGGTGTTGGAGAGAATATTGGAGCTCGTTTAAGAGCCGATCAGGCAGAATCTGATAAGAGAATCGCTCAGGCAAAAGCAGAGGAAAGACGTGCAATGGCAGTTGCTATGGAACAAGAAAATACAGCTAAAGTGATAGAAATGCGCTCTCGCGTCGTAGAAGCTGAAGCGCAGATCCCTCTTGCAATGGCTGAATCGTTCCGTAGTGGCAACTTAGGCATTATGGACTATTATAGAATGAAAAATGTTCAAGCCGATACTGCAATGCGTTCTTCTCTTGCAACGGATGAAGGGCATGAACACAAAAAATAGATCAGAGTTTTTTCTTAAGAGTGCAAAAGAAAAAGATGCTTATGAGATTAAAGAGAAAACAGTGGCATCATTTCGAATTAGGGACCTTATGAAGAATACATCGCTTCGTACGGCAGTTCTTCTCTCTGAAATTCTAAAGCGCCCTGATGAGTGATTTTAAATTAGTCTTTGGTTTTGGAGTTTACTCTGGCATGTTTAAAAATTTCTAGAGTGGAAATATTTATGATGCGATCTTCAAGAAAATGGATTTTTCCCTTTATGAATCCATCATTACGGTAGAGTCTTAATAGCTGCTCACTTAAATTAAAAACTTCAACGCAGTGTTTAACATGAGATACGTCATTTTCGAAGTGGCCATATCCTGCCATGTAAAAAAATTGCCAAATCGTTTGATTGATATAAACATAACTCTGAATGTTGGGATCGACAACAGAGAAAATGACGAACTGATGCCGATTTTCATGATTTGTAATATTAAGGGTTAGACGGTTAATAATGTTTTTAGAAAATTCAGGGCTCGCATAAAAGGGGCTATGGTGGGGAGGTAAAATATTTTTTAGCAAATCTTTTGTTGTTTCATTAACAGAGCCATCTGAATTAAAAATGACATGACCTTGGATATCTTCCTTGCGATATTGCGTTCGTAGTCCATAGTAGGATTGGATGAGGAAGTAATCATCGCGGCTTATCTTACAGTGCCTTACACCATAAAGTGCGATAAGTGGAAATTCCAGAAGTAAGGTGTCTTTGAGCGTTTCATTTGTGAGATTAAATATGGGATGATCCCAATTTCCTTGTGATAGAGCTTCTTCGAGTAGTTTTAATTTCTCATCTTTGTGTTCAATCATTTTTATATTTTTTAAGGTGGCCTGTCGCACTTCATCGGAAGTGAAACGGATTACAGCGCGACACCTTGGAAAGGGATATATATAACGACGCTCTTCTGCGATGGGGTTATGTATGGATTCTTTATGAGATCTTTCTGGGAAAATGATGGTGCATAAATTGTCAACCCGCTGCCTGGACGGATTTAACTCATTAACACGAGGTGGATTGTAGTGCTTGCCCAAGGGGCCAATGCCTGAAGTCGCTGTCATAAGAGACTCCTCATTTTGCTAAATAGATTGTGCTCCCTGATTCGCTTTTTAGTCAAGATGGTCTAAGGTTCGCGGATGTGACGTTTTTCTAGTTCAGCGATAAATTCGCGGAACTCAGAAGTGCAACGTAAATGCTCAAGCCAATCGTCTTCAAGGAGATCATCAATAGAAGGAAGTGCTCCGAATTGGCGTGCCTTTAATAGAAAAGCAAGAGACCTATCTGTCTCTTCCTGTAAAGAATAAAGAGTGCTTAAATGGTAATAAGCGGATGCATGCCCCAATTTTGCAGCTGCCGTAAGCTTAGTTTCTGCTTCACGCAGTGCTGTAGTGATTTCAGCTGAGTCTTGCGTATGTTGAGACAGATTAATTAGAGTAATTGCCCAGTCAAGGGTGATTTGTTCATTTTCTTCTTCATGTTTTTCAGCGAAACGGAAGTGGTGGAGTGCTCGATAGAAATTCTCGACTTCATTTAAAAGTTCTGCTTTGTGTGCACATACAAGAGCGATTCTGTGATGAATATGTGGAAAATCAGGGTCGATCATGAGAACATGATTTAAGATTTCAAGCGCTTTTGCATAATAAGATTCTTCTTCGTAAAAGGCGCCTAGCAAATCGAGGGTAATCGCATAATGATAAAGCCAGTCGGGATGTAAATAGATTGCATTTTTTTGCATCTGTAGTGCTTTTTCAAATTCAATAATAGAATCTTCTAAAAGTTTTTGATCATGTGCAGCTTCGCCCCACTTTGATAATCCAATAGCGTGATCTACGATATAATAGCTGGAAGGATAGATGTCGATCGCTTTTTTATAAAACTTGGAAGCTCTTTCAAAGGCTTCTGATCCCTCTTCCATTTCGCTTACGATGATATAGGCATTTGCAATTGCATGCCAAAGGTTATGACATGAGCGATCGATTGAAAGGCCCTGCTGAAATTTTTCAATGGCTTGATAATAGTAGTCAAGATCTTGAAAGTACTTGCCAAAGGAAAGAAGGCACATTCCATAAGAATAATAAATTTCTGGATTTGCGGGAGCGGATTCCTCAGCTTCTGCAAGTTTATTTTGGGCGTCGTAGATAAGGTCCAGTCTTTCATTGAGTTCGCCAAGAAGGGCTAAAGCTTCGGCCCACACTGCAAGCACAAAAGGATTACTGGGATCGCATGCATGTGCTTTGTGACATTTTTCGATACAGGTGCGCAGTCTTTTTG
>DAHVFY010000096.1 GCA_027316765.1 Parachlamydiales bacterium
ACAATGCTTGGCTCAGAGCACAACGATTCTTTTTTCGAAGAACATGGAAAAATCAAAACGCAAACAAATTACGCAGGCGGCACTCTAGGAGGAATTTCAACTGGCATGCCTTTAATTGGCAAAGTTGCCTTTAAACCCACTTCCAGCATCATGAAGCCTCAAGAAACGCTTACTACATCTAAAGAAAAGGCTTCTCTTCAATTACCGGTTGGATCGCGGCATGATCCCTGTGTTGCTATCCGAGCCGTGCCTGTCGTTGAAGCAATGCTCTCTCTTGTTCTTGCAGACGCCTTGCTTCTTAACAGGTGCGCAAAGTTATGATCTGCACAATTCCAGGAGGTACAACTTCTTACGAAGTTATCATCAAAAGTGGTCTTTTACAAGAGATCAGCTCCTTTACCTCTTTTAATCCTCCTTTAGCTCTTATTACAGATGACACCACAGCGCAACTTTACGGAAAAGAGCTTTATGAATTTCTTTGTCGAGCTGAAATTAAAACCCATTTTTTCACTCTTCCAGTGGGAGAAATTCATAAAACAAGAGCTGTAAAAGAAACACTTGAAAACCAACTATTCGAGAAACATTTGGGTAAAGATACGTGCATCCTCGCATTGGGAGGAGGAGTCGTCACAGATCTTGTAGGATATTTAGCTGCCACCTACTGTCGAGGCGTACCTTTTGTCATCATCCCCACAACTCTCCTTGCCATGGCTGATGCGTGCATTGGGGGCAAAACAGGTGTTGATGTTCCTTATGGAAAAAATTTAATCGGCTGCATCTATCAACCTCACAAAGTACTCATCGACCCTCTCACGCTAAAAAGTTTGCCTCTCAAAGAGCTAAAAAATGGAGTTGTAGAAATCATCAAACACGCTCTTCTTGCAGATTCCACACTTTTTGAGTACTTAAGACAACATTCTCATCAATTTTTTACGCAAGATCCTCAAACTCTTGAATATCTCATTCAAGAGAGCTGCAGAATCAAAATAGAAATTGTTGCAGAAGATGAAAAAGAGCGAGGAAAACGACGTCTTATTAACTTTGGACACACGGTGGGGCATGCTCTAGAAAAAACATCCAATTACACGCTCTCTCATGGAGAGGCCGTTGCAATTGGCATGCTTGTAGAAAGTTATATGGCATTACAACTTGGATTTCTTAAAAAAAATACTCTCGATAAGATTCACGATATTCTTTTACAATATGCTTTACCTCTGAGCATTCCCCTAAAGATTTCAACACAATCTATTATGGACGCAATGATTTTAGATAAAAAATCCCATCAAGGCCATCCCCGCTTTGCGCTTATTCAAGACATTGGAGCGCCTCTTCACTTTAACGGCACCTACTGCACTGAAATCGAGGAATCGATTCTCCTTAACGCACTAAACTGGATGTGTCATGATCTGTGTCGTCATTAAAGGGCCAAGTCTTGAACAAGCAAAAAAACAGATTTCTGCTGCGCTTCCAATTGCAGATCTTGTTGAACTGCGTCTTGATTTTTTTGAGACTCTTGAAATCTGCTCACTAAAAAAGCAATTTACCATTCCCATGATCTTCACTCTAAGAAGTGAAAAAAAACGCTCACAAGAAGAAAGACGCACTGCATTAAAAAATTTGGCACAACTTAACCCCGAATATTTAGATCTGGAAAGCTCAGATCCTCCTTCCTTGATTCAAGAAATTAGAACATCTCACCCCAACATTAAGATTATCCTCTCCCACCACGATTTTGAAAAAACGTCTGATCCAGAAGTCATTTATCAAAACATGCAAACTCTACCTGCTCATTTTTATAAAATTGTAATGACTGCAAAAAACAGCCTGGACACGATGCGCTTGCTTTCTTGGGCAAAAGAAAAAAATGTTATTGCGCTCAATATGGGACCTTTTGGGCAAATCAGTCGTATCTTAGCGCCCCTCGTGAATAACCCCATTACCTACGCGTCGATTGAAAGCGGCCAAGAAAGCGCCCCCGGACAACTTCCAGCGAAAATCCTAACCGAACGCTACCATTATGCTTCTTTGAATGGTACAACAGCTCTCTATGCGCTCATTGGCGATCCGGTAGACAAAAGCGTCAGCGATATCACGCACAATCATCTTTTTACAACTTTTAACCTCAATGCTGTCTATGTCAAAATTCCCGTAAAAATAGAAGAACTCCCTGAATTTTTAACATGGGCGAAAAAAATAGGCATCAAAGGTCTTAGCGTCACCATGCCCCTTAAAGAAGCAATCGTCCCCCTTCTTGACAGCATTGATCCAGAAGCTAAAAAAATTGGCGCTGTCAATACGCTTCATTTTCATGATGGAAAAATTTTTGGCTATAACACAGATGGAGTCGGTGCATTAAATGCTCTTGAAAAAATCATCTCCGTTAAAAATCAACATATCGTCATCCTCGGTGCCGGTGGTGCAGCAAAAGCGATCGCCTACGAAGCAAAAAGAAGAGGCGCCTTTCTTACCATCGTTAACCGAGACCGCGCTAAAGCTTGCCATCTCGCTAAACATTTAGACGCTGCCGTTTGGGCCCTTGAGCAAATGCCTCTTTGCGCTCAAAAAGGATATACAATCTTGATCAACACCACGCCTCTTTCCTTACCGATCGATCCCATTAATATCCTCCCGGGCAGCTATGTCATGGATATCAACTCTCGTCCATTGGATACACAGCTTCTAAAACATGCCAAAAAAAAAGGATGTACCACTATCGAAGGTTATAAGATGTTTGTTGAACAAGCTCTTGGTCAGTACAATCTTTGGTTTCAAGACAGAGTCTCCAAAGATCTTGCAAGAGAAATTCTCACCGCTAAATCTTTAACAGCTCTTACAACAACAAAAGTCTAATTGACTTTTTACACTTGCACTATATAAACTTTTCCTCCTTCAACCGACAAAAAGACAACGAAAGGATCATCGTGGCAGATTTCAATCCAACTTACCTGAGCTCTTTCATAGAAACTCAATTTCAAGAGAATCTAGATTTACAATACTTAAAAGTTGCTTGGAATTTTCATAAAGAAACACTCAACGATAAACCGTACGTTCATCCCTCCGAAACATGGGATATTCATTCTATTGAAATTTGGGAAAGCAATTCCAATAAAATTTCTGTAATGTCATGCATTTTTAACAGCTGTGCATGCACATCGATACAAAAAATGTTTCCGGAAAATTTCTCTCATGCAGAACAAGAATTCTTCATGACTAGATTTACCCATTTTGATAATGAAGATGAATCTCATCATGGTGATGAAGGTATCTGTCGAATGTTTGTGATAAGTTCCGCCATCATAAAACGCTTCTTAGAACATATTCAAAAAACACATCAATTCATCGCAGCCGATATGCTTGTACTCGAACATATCATCGAAAAAATTTAATTTAACCCCGACACGCGAATCGTCAATACGACTGCTCTATTGACGTGTCTGATTTATCTATGCGATTGTGTAGATTTGTCTAGATTTTGTTGAGCGGTTAAACCTATCAGAGTCTAAAGAAGCTAGCTTTTTTTACATGTGCAGGGCGTAGTTGTTTTCTCTTTCTTCATGAACTGGGGAGAAAATCGGTACTCCTGATGGTGTTGCACAAGAACGCCCATTTAAATCACAAATCATGGACTGGAATTTTTTATAACTCATCACATAGATTTTTTGCGTTGAATAGTCATCCGGTTTTGACTCGTCATTTGGGTCAATAAAATAGATATATTCCTTGTCTTTTTCGATTTGGGCACCAACAACGACAACAGCATGGTTGGCTGTAAGCGCTTTTCTTGCGGCATTTGGTGGCCACCCAAAAACTGGCCTTCCTTCAATTTTATTTTTCAGTTCGAAGAGAGGTGTTGTATAATATGCTTCCCCAAATTTTCCCCCTACCAGATGAGGACCATGTATGTGCAATTGTTCAATAAGATGACTGATAGGTTTTTTAGGGTGAAATAAAGATTTTTTTAATCGATATGCTTTACGCGAAACTTCTGTAACAAGATTGTTTGTATGCAAATGTTTATCAAATGAACTGGATTCTTCCCAAGAGTGATTAGATATACGTTCATAGCTGTTTTTAATCCATTCGTTAGACAAATCAAATTCATTCAATAGTTCTATATTTATAGCTATAGATTCTTGCTCCTTTGCAGCTTTAACATATGCAGATAATTCGCTATATTCTTCTTGTGTATAAAAGTCCTGCAAAGCTGAGGATAATAGTATTTGCTCTTCCGGTGATAATGCGTGCATGGTTTGAGGGAAAATTTGTTCTACTTCCTTTTTTGAGCACGGGCGAGAAAAAAATGTTTTGAATAGATCTGCAATGGCGTTAACCTTCATCCATTTATCACTAACCCTTGTAACTTGTTTTCGATGATCGGATAATAGTTTTTCATAATATCTTTGCATTCTTTGTTCTTCAGAAGGAAACTTTCCAATTTTGTATTCATTGCGCAATATTTGCATGGCATAAAAGCAGCAAGTAGGGCCTTTTTGCTCTTTTTGGATAACTCGCGAGCGCATGACACCTGGAACCTTTGGTTCATGAGGATTGACTTTGCCTGGTTGAGGTGCACAAAACACAAAATTAAGATTAGTAGCTGACATATATGACCCTTACTTTACATTATAATTATTTTTACAAATAAATTATAAACTAACTGTTTATTTTTTAGATAAATATTTTGTTAATATATGATTAATTTATATTGTCTTGATTTTTAATGAGTTAGTTTTCTTAGACCCTGCTTGTTTGAGTGCACTAGAGCTTTTCTTTAGAGGTCGAAGGGTCCGGGATGTCATAGGCGAAGCGAAGGCCTAGATTGGGCTGGGTTATGGGCAAAAAAAAGCCCTAATAAGCAAAGCTTATTAGGGCTGAAGAAAAACTTGGCGGCGACCTACTCTTCCATACTCTTGTGTATAGTACCATCGGCGAGGAAAGGCTTGACTTCTGAGTTCGGGATGGGATCAGGTATTCCCCCTTCTCTATTGCCACCAAGAAAAGTTGTATAGTCACTAATATAAAAAAGCGCTTGAGGAGATTTCGTCATATCTTCAGTTCAGATATTGGCGATTCTCACAGAATTAAAAAAAAAGTAGTCAAGCCATTGGACCGATTAGTATTGGTTAGCTCAACGTATTACTACGCTTACACATCCAACCTATCTACCCTGTCATCTTCAGGGGGTCTCATTGGGATACCTTATCTTGAAGGAGGCTTGGCGTTTAGATGCTTTCAACGCTTATCCTTTCCGAACATAGCTACCCGGCGATGCACTTGGCAGTACAACCGGAACACCATCGGTCCGTCCACTTCGGTCCTCTCGTACTAGAAGCAGCTCCT
>DAHVFY010000097.1 GCA_027316765.1 Parachlamydiales bacterium
TCAATACGACTGCTCTATTGACGTGTCTGATTTATCTATGCGATTGTGTAGATTTGTCTAGATTTTGTTGAGCGGTTTAAAGATCCATTGATAAGAGGGCTTCTGCAATTTCAGGGTCATGAGAGAAGATATCTTTGATCTGTTCATCGATAAATTCTCGTCTTTGTCCAATATTGCGCGCATCAGCTTCTTCAAGAATTTCTGCAATAAGACCTAAAGTTTCGTTGTCAAACAGATCCTCTTTTAAAAGCTTTTGCATTTTGTTTTCTAAAGATTTAATCGCTGCACTGCGAGTCGTTTTCTCATTTTCAAGAGCTGGAACCTTAGCTAAAAACTGTTCGGCAGTGTCTTGCACAAGTTGATTACGCAAAGACGATCTAAAATTATTTTTTAATAATACTAGATGTCCTTGAAGCTCGTCGAGCTGACCATCTATATCTTGTCGATTTTCCTTGAGTAAGGCTCTTCCGAGTAAAAGTGCTTCGACTCTTAATAGCATAAATTCGCCATCAACTGCAAGGTTATGGATTCTTCCATAAAGTTTTTGAATTCGCTCTTTAAGCACAGCGACATTTTTAGAAACAAGAAGTTGCGTAAAATCATCAGCATGGCTCGTTAGTTGTTGCAGCTCTTCAATAGCTTGAGAAGTTTTTTCTAGTTCCTGAAAAAGAATTTCCTCCGTATCTAAGATGACGGGTTCGTCATCAAGGCGCGTTTCCATTTCTTCAATAAATTTTACAAGTTTATTACAGTTTTCTATGTTTTCTCTTGTCATATTTAATCCATTGTTTGTTATATATAATTATACATAATTATAAATTAATAATCAATTTGTTGTGCAGTGTAATTAGTGTTAGAATTTATTTTAATTTTAATTAGGTTTTAAGCCAATTTCTTAATGATGAGCAAGCTAGGTGCCGTGGGGGTGGTAAGGCTGTGATATTCGTTTACGCTGAATTTTTGAGTATCTATTGATGAAATCATTGTTAAGAGGGCAGTTTTTTCAACGCCCCCTTCAGGGTGACCCGGATAGCACATGATGCTAATCATTCCTCCCTTGATGATGAGAGAAAGCGCTTCCCTTAAGCTTTTTAAGGTAGACGCCGTCTCTGTCGTCAGCGACTTGTTACCTCCTGGAAGATATCCTAAGTTATAGATAATAAGAGAGATAGGGAATTTATAGACAAGAAGGGGAAATTTCTCATGAGATTGATGAAAGAGGTGGATCTGAGAGGTTAAATCCCCCTCAAGAGCTCGTTTTGTCCCTTCAATCGCTTCTTTTTGAATATCCAAAGCAATGACCCCACCCTTTGGGGTTAACTCAGCTAATTTCCTTGTGTCCTTACCATTGCCGCAGGTTGCGTCGATGGCCCAACTCGTGGAGGAGAGGGTGTGCTCCCAAAAAAAATGTGCTAAGCGAAGGTGATTTATATGTAGCATTCAAATCCCGTTTTTGGTTATGATTCTCGTTTTAGTTGTGGGGTATTAGCTCAGTTGGTTAGAGCGCCACGTTGACATCGTGGAGGTCAGCTGTTCGAGTCAGCTATATCCCATCATGTGTATGTAAATCTTGATGGCAAACAATCTGACTATTTTAAGGCGCACTGCAGCTCAAATTTTAGCTGCAGCAACGCTTGAGCAATTTCCTAGTACATCTTTAGTAGGTGGCTCAGGTTCTCATCTGGGCTTTCACTACGATTTTATCTTTCCCTTTCCTTTTCATAAAGACTTTTTACCGCTTTTAGAAGAGAAGATGCGCGGAATTGTTAAAAAAAATTGTAAGATGGATCTCAAAGAGATGGTTCCAAAAAATGCAGCCGCTTTTTTTGAACATCGCAATCAATACCATCTTGCAGATAAAGCTTTTGATTGCCAAGATTCTCTTGTTTCTATTTTTCAAATGCAGGATTTCTATGATCTTGTGAATCCCTCTTTTTTGCAACATTCTGGGGAAGTTTCCTCGTTTAAGCTTCTCGATTATAAAATGCTTGCAGATGATACCGTGCGGATTTATGGAACTGCTTTTTTTGATAAAGAGTTATTAAAAGAATATCTTAAAAAACTGAAATCTTATCCTGAGATCAATCACATCATTTTAGGAAAAGAGATGGATTTTTTTAGCTCTTATGAGGATGGGTTGTGGAAGTGGCACCCCAAAGGTGCGCAAGTGCGCGCATTTTTATTAGATTGGTGGAAAAAGGAGCATGTTAATCAAAATTTTAAATTCCCCTTCACTCCGGCAGTTACTACAAAAGAGGAGCTTTTAAAAGCTCATTGCGAATTTGCACCTCGTGTAGCCGAAGTTGTTTATTTAAGACGTTTTTGCCCTGAAGATGAGCTTGCGGGGATGTTCTCTGCAAGAGGAGAAACGCAAGATATCGCACATATTTTTTGTGGACATGGTGATCTTGTTCATGAGTGCATTTCTTCCTTGCAATTCATTACTAAAATCTCTAAAATCCTTACTTTTGAATGGCAGATAGTTTTATGTGCCGGAAAAGGACGTAGGAACGCTTCTTGGAAAAAAGCAAGAGAAGCGTTAGAGAGCGCTTTGAAGCATTGCCAGTTTGAGTGTGAATGTGACGATGAAGCTTTCGTTGGCTTGGGACCGCGGCTTGAATTACGTATTCAAGATGGATTAGGAAGGTTTTGGTCCGGTCCATATGTTGAAATAGAGTGTGTTGGAATGACCTTAATACGCTCTATGTTTGGTTCTATCGAACGCATTGTTGCGCTTTTGATTGAACAGGGAAGAGGGATGCTTCCTATATGGCTTGCGCCTGAGCAGATAAGGGTTTTTGCCATCAGCCGAAATGCTGAGCAATTTGTTGCAGAATGTGTGGATTATCTCACACATCTTCAGCTTCGTGTAGGAGTCGATAGCAGCTCGGAGCAAAAGTTAGGTGCCAGGTTGCATAGAGCCTTGATAGAAAAGGTGCCTTACTGCATCTTTATTGGAGACCGAGAGAAGAACCTGAAAATGGTTACTGTAAGAGCCCATGGATCGACAAGGGATGAACAGATGAGCCTTGACGAATTGGCTCAAAAACTTAAGTTAGGAATGATTGATTGAGAATAAATAGAGAAATTCGCGCACTAAGAGTTCGTGTCATCGATAAAGATGGCGGTCAAATGGGAATAATCCCGATAAGCGAAGCATTAATGCGAGCTGAACAAGTTGGACTTGACCTTGTAGAAATTGCTCCCACAGCTGATCCACCTGTATGTAAGATTATTGATTACGGCAAGTTTCGGTATCAACTGACGAAAAAAGATAAAGAAAACAAGAAGGCGCAGCATCAAGTCAAAGTTAAGGAGATCAAGTTAAAACCCAATACAGATGATCATGACCTTAACACTAAAACTAAACATGCGCGTGAGTTTGTTGAGAAAGGGTATAAAGTACGGATCACTTGTGTATTTCGTGGAAGGGAAATGCAGCACCCCGAATTTGGTATGAAAATTGTGAGGAGTCTGTGTGATCAATTATCAGATATTGCAGCGCCGGAGTCACCTCCAAAGATGTTGGGCCGCAGTTTGTCTGTTGTGCTAGCACCCGGTGGTAAAAAGAAATCATAGAGATTTTAGGTAGAGGTATATTGTGGCAAAAGTAAAAATGAAAACGAGAAAAGCTGTCCTAGCTAGATTTAAAGTCACTGGAACAGGGAAGTTAAAACGTCAAAGACCTGGTAAACGCCACCTTTTGACTAAAAAGTCCTCTAATCGCAAGCGTCAACTGAAAAAAGCGCAGCTTGTTGATAAAGGACAAACAAAAATGTATGCCCGTTTGATGGGTGTGGCATAATTAAAATATATAGTAATGGAGTATTAGTATGGTTAGAGTCACGAATGCGGTGGCTGCCAATCGCAAAAGAAAGCGCCTTCTTAAACTTGCTAAAGGTTTTGTAGGTGATCGCAAGAACCACTTAAGACTTTCTTCCGATGCAGTTATGTCCGCACTGGCATTCAATTATAAACATAGAAAGCAGAAGAAACGGGATTTTCGTAGACTCTGGATTGTTCGTATCGGGGTTGCTGCAAAAATTAACGGTGTTTCTTACAGTAAGTTAATTAGTGGACTTGCAAAGGCTGGTTGCGCTCTGAATCGTAAGATGCTGTCTGATATTGCAATCCGAGATCCACATAGCTTTGCTGCTATTGTTACTCAAGCGAAACAGGCATTAGCATAAGGTGCAAAGGCGAGCGCTGTGAAAGAAAAAGTTTTTGATATCCGTAAGCAGTTTCAAGATGACTTAAGTGGAATACGACAAGTCAAAGATGTGGAGCTGCTAAAGGTGAAGTACCTTGGAAAAAAAGGTCTTCTACAAGAGCTAATGCTTGAACTGCGCTCCGCATCTCCTGAAGAGCGGCCCCTTCTAGGTAAAAATGTAAATGAGCTCAAAGAGGAGATCACTCTTCTTTGCGATCAGGCTCTTGAAGGATTAAGGCTGAAAGAGCAAGAAGAAGGAATCGCTTGTGAGAAAATCGATGTCACACTCCCTGGTAGATGTCAGCATATGGGCAGAGTGCATCCGGTTAATAAGATGCTTCTTGATATGTTAGACATCCTTTCCGAGATGGGATTTTCTGTTCAGTATGGTCCTGATATCGATTCAGATTATTATAATTTTGAAGCATTAAATTATCCGGCAGATCATCCTGCACGCGATATGCAGGATACATTTTACATCAACGAAGAGATGTTGCTTCGTTCGCATACTTCAAATGTACAGGTGCGCGTTATGGAGGGGCATCAACCTCCCATTAGGATTGTTGCACCGGGTACCACCTATCGAAATGAAACCATTAGCGCGAGATCTCATGTTTTTTTTCATCAAGTCGAAGGATTGTATGTCGATAAAGACGTAACATTTGCTGATCTTCTTGCGACCATGAAGGAGTTTTGGGCCAAAGTTTTTCGTAAAGAAGTTGAGATGCGATTTAGACCGAGTTTTTTTCCCTTTGTTGAACCAGGTGTTGAAGTTGATTTGAAATGCACAGCGTGTGGTGGTGAGGGATGCCGTTTATGTAAGCACACAGGATGGCTTGAAGTGTGTGGTGCGGGTATGGTGCACCCTGAAGTCCTTAAAAGCGGTGGAATCGATCCTGAAGTGTATTCAGGATATGCTTGGGGCATGGGTGTTGAGAGGCTTGCTCTTTTGCGCTACAGCGTATCTGACATTAGAACTTTTACAGAAAACGATCTACGTTTTCTTGAACAATTTTAGTCGATTGTGTTACAAT
>DAHVFY010000098.1:0-241 GCA_027316765.1 Parachlamydiales bacterium
TTTTAGATTGAGCAGTTGCTCTCCTTTCACAACGAATACGGCTGTTCGATGATGAAGAGCACCTGGAGAGGTTTGAAAGGCCTTAAAGAGGGATTCTGTATTTTCTAAGCAGGTTTGTAGTTGATCTCTGTCCGCAAAAAAGACGTGTTCCCTATGGGGCTCTAGAGTGTAAAATTCAAGGGGGATATCATTAATCAATTTTTCTGAAGAGCCGTAGAGTTCGTAGACGTCTCCTGACGCT
>DAHVFY010000098.1:251-5192 GCA_027316765.1 Parachlamydiales bacterium
CAAGAACTGAAGCGCTTGTGTGGTGATAACCTTGAGGGAGAAGTTCTTGTACAACTTTGCCAAAAACTGTGCGAATGTGGAGGGGTGGTGTTTTGACAAGGAGGATTTCTCCTGTTATTAATTTTTTATCTTCTTTTGCTTTCCAAATTTGATCTAGCTGTAAAAGAGCGCGAGTAAGGGTGTCTTTTTTGTGTAATGCTTTTGCAAGTGTTGGTAAAAAGCCTGTTACATGTTCATCGTAAGAGAGCACCCCGTCCAGTAAAGAGATGTAAGCAATGGTCCTTCCATCAACCTTTTCTAGGATAAAATCGTTGCTTCCGTGCGGTCCTCCAAGAGAGAGAAGAGCTCTGCCTGCGCGGTCGGACCTGCCAAACATTCTTAGAAGGTAGTCGGGGTTGCGCACTCTTCGTCTATCATCTGCTGCAAAGAGCTTGCCGATAAAAGCTCCCGGGGTGAGCTGCGCTAATATAAGGCGTGCTAGATTTCCAAATGCTTGAAGTCGTATTTTGACTTCAGCGCGATGATTTTTTGCATCGATTAAATATTGTGTTCCTGTAGCGTTTAACCCCAGTTGTGCAAGTGTACTTTTGATATTAAAGAAGACAAGTTGCGGGTTGATCGTGAATCCGACAAATGCGGGAGAGATTTTTTCGATATGGATGATAGCATCAGCATTTGATGTGTCGATCTTGTCTAGTTTAACAAGCACACCATCTGGAGTGACAAGGTCAAAATGATCTGAAATTAGGTAACTTTCCATGAATTATTCTATTTGGATGTAAAATTTGAGCCGCTTCTTTGCCAAAATTCCAATTCTTCATATTCTTTGTGTATATATAGGTTGAAAATTCTCTACAATCAGTTGTTGATAAGTTTGGTGGGGAAAACTAAAATGGGAGTTTATGACAGATTTAGTAATTCCAAGAAGTTTAGGCACACATGATGGAACGTTTCATGCGGATGAAGTAACGGCATGCGCTTTACTTTTGCTTTTTGATTTGATCGACAAGTCTAAAATTTATCGCACGCGCGATCCTGAGATTCTTGCGCGTTCTGAATTTGTATGTGATGTGGGAGGGGTGTACGATCCTTCGATAAAACGCTTCGACCATCATCAACAGGAGTATCAAGGCCCTTTAAGTAGTGCCGGAATGATTTGGAAATATTTGTGCAGCATAGGTCTTATTGATGAAGCTCTTTATGACTACATGAATCGCTCATTGATTTTGGGGATTGACGCACATGATAATGGTAAAGTGTGTCAAGATATTGGAACGTGTAATTTCTCTCATGTCATTTCTAATTTTGTTCCTCTTGTTTACGATGCGGATGTTGAAGTGCAAAATGCAGCATTTACAGAGGCTCTTGAGTTTGTCTTAGGTCATTTAGGAAGAATCTTAAAGCGTTATTATTATATTCTTGAATGTCGTGCACTTGTTGAAAAGGCCATGGAGCCACAGAGTCAGTATTTATTTTTTGAGACAGCGATTCCATGGATTGAAAATTTCTTTGAACTCGACGGTAAAGATCATCCGGCACTTTTTGTCATTATGCCCTCTAGTGGACATTGGAAGTTGCGAGGGATTCCTCCTAGCAATGAGCAGCGGATGCAGGTGCGTGTTCCGATGCCTTTTGAATGGGCGGGACTGCAAGATGAGGAGTTAAAACGAGTTTCAGGGATTCCCGGAGCGATTTTTTGTCACAAGGGGCGTTTCATTTCTGTATGGGAAACAAAAGAGGATGCTTTAAAAGCTTTAGAGAAGATATTAGGATGAATATATTTCAAAAGATTATTGAAGGAGAGCTGCCTTCTGAAAAGGTATTCGAAAATGAGCGGATGATTGCGATTAAGGATATTCATCCTGTTGCACCTGTGCATATTTTGATTATTCCAAAAAAAGAAATCTACAATCTGCAGTCTGTTGCAAAAGAGGATCTCCCGCTAATTGGTGAAATGATTTTGATCGCGCAACAGCTTGCTAAAGAGTATGGGGTTGAAGAGGGATATAGGTTAGTTGTCAATAATGGGGAGGGGGCTGGTCAGACGATTTTTCACCTCCATTTTCATCTGATTGGAGGACGTGCGCTCCATCATAACTTGGGATAGTGATGATCGGTTTGGTTTTGGCAGTTGTTCTTGCAACAGCGCCGCTGACAGAAGAGGAGGCTGCAAAAAGAATTTATGCGCATCTTACAATTCGAGATGCGCGATCTGCGATCATTGAAGCTAGAAGAGCTCTTCACTATCATCCCAATTCTCTTCTTCTGCAACAGGCTCTTATTCGCGCGTTGTGTGAAGAAGGGGAAGAGATTGAAGCTATTGAAGAATGGCAAAAAACAGTCGAGTTATTTGAAGATCAAAAAAATAGTCGTGCCTTACTTGAAACGCTTGCTTGGGGGGTTCTTTCTAAAGGGGAGGATTCCCAACAATTAAATGTGCGCCTAACAGCACTTATGGGGTCTGCTTTTACAAGAGATGTTAGAGCGCTTCCTCTTCTTTTACGGGAACTAAAAAGTTCTAATGCTTTTTTACGTTCCGTGGCAGCGCGTCTTGTTTCTTCTTTTGGTGATGCACCTCTTAAACGTGAGTTAATGCGCCTTCTTAAAGAAGAAAAAGTTTGGTATGTACGTCTTGATGTGATCCGTTCCATTGGTCAACTTAAAATGACGGAAGCTAAGCTGTTTCTTAAGGAGATTGTTGGGCATTCAAAAACACTCATCGAGGAAAAAGCTGCTGCGATTTTAGCTCTTGTGAATATGTGTTCGAATGTTGATGAGGAAGAGTTAGTTAGTTTGCTCAAAAGCAATCGAGCAGGACTTAGACAACTTGGCTGTGAAATTATCACGCATCTTGAGCTTAAGACCTATGCAGAAAAGGTAGCTCCATTACTTCACGATAGCTCTCCCGACGTGCGTATTGCAGCACTTAATGCTCTTGGTATACTTGGCATAGATGCGCCGTATGCTTTGGAACTTCTTCAGGATTCTTCTCCTGAGGTGGCAATTACTGCTGCTTGGCGAGCAATGCTTAAAGGTGCGCCTGAAGGGGAAATGGCTCTTAAACAATGGATTGAGGAATCTGAGCCGAAATATAAAAGATTGGCATCAGCCGCTCTTGCTATTACAGGAAAGCGGGGGGTGATACCATCTTTTCAGCTGATGCGTTCTTCTTCAGATCCTTATGTTAAGGCAAATTTAGCGATTGCGTTAATTGGACAAAGACAGCATGTGGATTTTGCATGTGATACTCTTTATGGTGCATTCATTAGCGAGTGTGATGAGAAATGGATGTGGGATTCAGAAATGAATCCTCTTTTTCGTTCTCTCTCTCCCAGTAGAATAAGGCATATGGATCAGATCCCCCACTATCCAATGGTAGTAGATCAGATGGTTCGCCTTGATGTTCTTTCTATTTTAAGTATTATGCGTTATCCGCAGGCGCTAACTGCGGTAAAGAGTTTTTTGCAAAATCAGACATGGGGTGCAACGGGCTCTGCTGCGGCAACGCTTTTGGGAGAAGGAGATGAAGAAGCTTTGCGCCTTGTTCGTGAACTTCTTTCTGATCCTGATGAAAAAATTAGGGTGCAAGCTGCTTTAATTTTAGCATTGGTTGGCAGCGATCCGAGTGCTGTAGAAGTTCTTCAAAGTGCTTACTCTCATGTTAGTCGCGAGCTTAAAATGCATATTCTGGAAGCATTAGGACATATTGGTGATTCCAGTTCAATTCCATTTCTTGTTGAAATTTTTAAAGAACCGTTTCAAGTTCTACGAGTGATTGCAGCATCTGCACTCATTCAATGCCTGTATCATTAGAATTTTCTTTTAAGAAAAATGTTTCTTGTGAGATAAGGGTTTTTTGAAATAGTGGTGATTATGAAAAAATACACTCTCTTGACAATCGGCTTGGTACTCCCAAGCTTGGGACATACAGTTTATCCTACACCTCCGCCTGCTGATGCGGGGATCATTGAGAAGGAAATTGAAAAGCAATATGAATCTAAACAGATTCCTCCGGAGAGACAGGTTCCTTTATTTGAGGTGGATGTTCCGAAAGAACAACTGCAGATTGAAGGTAATGTAAAAGTTTATATTTCTCAAATTGAACTTAGGGGAGCAACTGTTTTTTCTGATAAACGGCTTAAAGAGATGCTAGAGCCATATTTACGCCGTCAGCTCTCGATGACAGAAATACAAGAGCTTTGCACAAAACTTCAGGAGAAATATGTTCGTGAAGGATATTTTTTAGCCCGTGTGTTTCCTCCTGTGCAGACAATTGATAGGGGAATTCTCGCTATTGAGATTCTTGAAGGTGATTTGGGGGAAATCCTGGTTGTTGGCAATAAACATTATAGCGAAGAATTTATTAAAAGTTATTTGCTGCGATTTCAAGGCAGGCCGATCAATTATGACGAGTTTTTAAGGGCAATTTTTTTGCTTAATGAGAATCTTGACTTGACGGTAGGCGCGATTTTTCAAAAGGGTCGTAAAGTTGGTACTGCTGATGTGATTTTGCGTACAAGTGATAAGCTTCCTCTTGATGCTTATATTGATTACAATAGTTACGGTTCCGGTCTGACATCCTTATATCGTTCTGGTCTGCGTGTGGAGTATGGTAACTGTCTTGTAAGCGGCGCCCAGTTGACTTTTGCAGAAGTGATTGGATTCCCACCAAAAGATCTTAACTTCACAGATGTTATTTATACCGTGCCTTTGAATCGAATCGGAACGGAGATGAGCCTGTCTTATATTTATGCGCCCTTTCATGTGAGTCGTTTTGAGGAGCTTCATTTGAAAGGCTACTCTTCAATAGCAAATATTCAATTTTCTCAAGCACTTCATAGAACGCGCAGATTAAGCACAGATGTCTCGGTTAATTTTAGCTATGATCAAATTAAGAACTATGCACACCATAAAGTTTCTTCTTTTGATAAGTTGAGAATA
>DAHVFY010000099.1 GCA_027316765.1 Parachlamydiales bacterium
AGCGTTGATCATTGGATGGGGACTTACCCTCGAATATCTTTTTTCAGGCTCTACTGTCGCTGTTGGTTGGTCGAGTTATTGTGTGAGTTTGCTTCAAGACTTTGGATTAGACTTCCCTGCAAAGTGGGCAAGCGCCCCCTTTATTTATGATCTTAAAGAAGGGTGGTTGGAAAGTGGTGCGATTCTCAATCTTCCTGCGATGTTCATCGTTGCAGTTATTGGTGTGATGATCTCGATTGGTATTAAGGCTGCAGCTCGTTTAAATAATGTGATGGTAGTCATTAAAATGACTGTGATCGTTCTTTTTATCGTGTGTGGGATCGCATACATCAATACGGACAACTGGGCGCCCTTTATTCCAAAGAATACAGGGATTTTTGGTCAGTATGGATTTAGTGGTATTTTACGCGGCGCAGGAGTTGTGTTTTTTGCTTTCATTGGCTTTGATGCTCTTTCGACTCTCACGCAAGAGACAAAAAATCCACAAAAAGATTTGCCGATAGGCATGCTCGCATCCCTTGGGATTTCAACATTTGTTTATATTATTATGGCACTTGTTTTAACAGGTGTTGTTAGTTACAAACTGTTGAATGTTGCGGATCCCATCGCAGTTGCAGTGAATGCATTCGGCAGTAGTTTTCTTTGGCTTCGTTTGGTCATTAAAGTGGCTATCTTGGCAGGTTTGACATCTGTTGTCCTTGTAATGCTTCTTGCACAGACGCGTATCTTCTATGCAATGTCTCATGACGGGCTTCTGCCTCCTGCTTTTAAGAAGAGTCATCCTAAATTTCATACGCCTTTTTTCAACTCGGTTGCGGTCAGTATTGTCGCGATGATTGTTGCAGGTCTTTTTCCTGTTGGTATCCTTGCGCAGATTGTGAATATGGGAACTCTTTTAGCTTTTGCTATTGTGTGTTTTGGCGTGCTTCTTTTGCGTCATACGCAGCCGGATCTTAATCGACCATTTAAAACTCCCTGGATGCCGTGGGTTCCAATTCTTGGAACGCTTGCTTGTGTGACCCAAATGGTCATGCTTCCCGGGACAACCTGGTTGCAGCTCCTTGTTTGGATGATACTTGGCTCTGCAATCTATTTCTTTTATGGCGCTCGTCATAGTAAGGTTCGTAACACTCCTTAAGACTCTGATTTAGACGTAAAGAAATTTCTTTACGTCTATTCTAAAGAGATAGTATTTGAAGAAGCATTTGAGGATTTGCGCTCGAAAAAGAAGATCAGAAAAAGTAGAGCAATACAAATCCACATGGAAAATCGAAACACATCATTTGTAGCAAGTACATAAGCTTGCTCTGTTACCATGACATCAAGCGCTCCAAGCGCTGCATCGCCCTTTATGCCAACAGAGTTTAAAGTCCATAACACTTCTTGTGTGTTGTTTGTAAAAGGGGTAAGAGTTTCTGCGAGTTGATGATGATGCAAAATAGCGCGTCTATCCCATAAATAAATGAATAAAGAGGTCCCGGCACCTCCTGCAAAGATTCTAAAAAAATGAAAAAGTCCCGTAGCGGAAGAGAGCTGATGAACGGGAATGTCTTGATGCGAGATTGCGACGAGAGGATTAAAATAAAAAGAGATAGTAAATCCGAGTAAAAGTCGTGTCAGAGCAATTTTTTCGAAGCTGATATCTGTATCGAAAAGGCTGAAGAGATAGAAAGTCAAGATCATGCATAAAAAACACCAGATGATAATGTTTTGTAGAGGATAGCGATTCATCATTTTCGCAACAGCAATGGATAGAATAACCGGAAAAATTCCCATTGGAGCAATAGAGAGCCCTGCCCAGAGTGCTGTGTAGCCCATGAAGGCTTGTAGCCAAAGAGGAGTAATCACAATTGCACCAAAAAAGAGCATGTAAGAAAGCGCTGTAATGAAAGTGCCGACAGTAAAATTTCTATTTTTAAAAAGACGAAGTTCAATGAGAGGGTGTTTTGCCGTTAGTTCCCAAACTATGAGGATAGTGAGCGCAATTGCGGAGATGATTCCAAGAGTCTGAATAAAAGGGGAGTCAAACCAATCCCATTCTTCTCCTTTGTCTAATAAAATTTGAAGAGAGCTAATTCCAATAACAAGAAGACCAAGTCCTAGCCAATCAGAGGGGTTTTTATTTGTTGGAGTTTCTCGATGACGTAGATATTTCCAAACGATCAGTGTTGCAATGCATCCTATTGGGACATTAATGTAAAAGATCCAAGGCCAATGATAATCTTGCGTGATCCATCCGCCGAGAATAGGACCTGCAATAGGAGCTATGACGATGACTGTGAAAAAAAAAGAGAGACCAAAGTGTTTTTTTTCAGATGGATAGCTTTGAAGAAGAAGGCTTTGTCCTAATGGGATAAGAGGTCCACCAACAACTCCTTGAAAAAATCTGCTGACAACAAGCATGGGGAAGTTGAGAGTGGCCCCGCAAATCCAAGAAAGAAGAGCGAAAAGCAGCATAGAAAGAGCTATCAATCTAACAGCTCCGAATTTTCCTGCAAGCCAACCTGTAAGAGGGAGTGCAATGGCGTTACCAACTGCAAAAGACGTGATGACCCACGTTCCTTGGTTATTGCTAACAGCGAGATCTCCTGCGATGTAGGGAATCGAGACGTTTGCAATAGATGTATCCAGGATTTGCATGAATCCCGCTGTGGCAAGAGCGAAAGTGACTATGAAGAGAGGAAAACCTCTAAGAGGTTTCATCACCTGTTCCGACATCTGCACCAAGTATCATATTTGTTTGTAGGATTTCTTGAATAAGTCCTTCAGCTCCGATTTCTTGAAGCTCGAAAATGTCTGTTTCGTAGATCGGTTTTTCGGGTTTTATCAAAGGAACATACGACCCTTCTCTGTTGTGAGTATCTGTTGAGACCTCCATTGAAAGACCAAGGCGGAGGGGGAATTCTTTTAGCTGTTTTGGATTAAGGCTGATTCTTACAGGAACTCTTTGTACAATTTTAATCCAGTTACCTGTAGCATTTTGAGGCGGTAGGATAGAAAAGACAGCACCTGTTCCTCCGGCTACGCCAAGAACGGTTCCTTCATAAGTAACAGATCCTCCATAAGTATCAGAAACCAATTTTGCTGGCTGTCCAATTCGAATGTTTTTCAGCTGTACTTCCTTGTAGTTTGCATTTACCCACATTTGATCAAGAGGAACAATGGCAAGAAGGGGATCGTTAGGATTTACCCAAGTGCCTACCTGTGCTCTTCTTTGTGCGATGAGTCCTGTAACGGGTGCTGCAATTTTGCAGCGCTCTAAAGCTACCCAGGCGGCTCTTAAATTATCTTTTGAAGCATTGACAATGGGATGGTTTTCAACCGTCGTTCCCTCGACCTCAGCATAGGCGGCTCTGAGCTTATGCTCAGTTAATGCAAGATTTGCCATTGCAACCGATAGATTGGCGATAGCATGTTCGAGGTCTTCTAAAGAGACACCTCCTGCGTCAATCAGCTTTTCTCTGTGCTTAAAATCTTGTTCTGCACGCAAAAGTTCTGCTCTTCTGGCTTCTCGTTCTGCTGAGAGCTCTTTGACAAGTTCAAACTTTTGTACAATGCTGCGCACTGTTTGCGCCAGTTCATCTTTGCACTTTTCTAGACGGATTACGGCGTCTGTGGTATCGAGTTGGATCAGAATTCTTCCCTCTTCTACGAAGTCTGTATCATCTGCTGTGATTTTAGTAATAATACCTGAGACTTGAGGGGTAAGGATCACTTGGTTGCCTGAAACGTAAGCATCGTCTGTCCACTCTGAGAATTGTCCCCAGATTAAATAATAAACAACAATTAGAAGAGTGATAGTTAGAAGAGATGCTGAAAACCAGTAAAAAAATTTTCTTCTTAGTTGTCCATTTTTTGATGGCGCATTTTCAGGAGTGGAGTCAGTCATAGCCACCTCCCAAAGATTTAATCAGTTTTACTGTGTATAAGAGTTGTTGCTCATTAAGATCGGCCGCAATGAACCTTTGTTGAAGAAGATCCTCTTGTGCTGTTAAAACGGTGAGATAGTTAGTAACTCCTGCCGTGTAGCGAAATAATTTTAAAGTAAATGTTTGTCGGATCGATTCTAAAGACATTTTTTGCACGCGTGCTTGATCGTTAATTTTACTTAATGAAACAAGCTCATCTGCGACGTTTTGGGCAGCTTTGAGTAGAAGATCATTATAGGCGTAAACAGCTTCGTCAAAGTAGGCAACCTTTTTGTCGAGTTCAGCTCTTAACCTTCCCGCCGTGAATATAGGAAGATGAACAGCCGGAGAAAGGCCTCCCATAAGGCTTGTGCGCTTAAAAAGCATATTAAAAGCAAGACTCTCAAGTCCTCCAGTGCCATCTAGGGTAATGTTAGGATAGAAGTTGGTTTTGGCTGCGTTGATTTCGTGGGCAGCTGCTTCAACACGCCAAATTTGAGCCATGAGATCAGGCCGCCGAGCAAGGAGATCTAAAGAGATATTTTCCGGAAGAGGAAAAGAGATGACATTTCTAGCTTCAGGTTGAATAGCTTTAAGAAAGTCTGGTTCTTTGCCAATGAGTGCTGCAAGTAGATGTTGTGTGACTGCGACCACAGTTTCAAGTGCTAAAACTGCACGTTCTGTTTCATAGATCGTTTGCATAGCGCCTAGCTTTTCGATGTCGGTATCCAATCCGTGTTCGAATCGCGAACGGACAAGGTGCATTAAAGAGGTGCGTTCATGCAGAATCTCTTTCATGATTTTAAGTTTTTCTTGGGCTCCTTGAAGGTTGAAGTAAGCTGTGCACACAGCCGTTGTAAGAATGAGTTTTGATGCAGCGTATTCTGCAATTTCCGCACGTTCTTGCCCTAAAGCCGCTTTTAAGTAATCGCGATTTTTTCCGAAAAAATCAAATTCATAATGAAAGTCAAGTGCCAGATCAATCAGGTTGATAACAGCTGGAAATGTGGGAGCCGCAGAACGAAATAATCCATTTTGGCTCAAATGCTCCCAGCTCTCTTCGTAGCGTGCATCAAATTCAGGAAAAAGAGCCGCTCGTTTTTGTAAGGCCGCCTGTTTTGCCGCATGAACCCGCGCTTCCGATTTTTTAAGCGTAGGATTTTCTTCAAGAGCTTGAGAGATAAGTCCGTTTAAGTTCTCATCTCCAAACATTTCCCACCAGTTGGCATTTGGCCAGTCTCCTACGTGG
>DAHVFY010000009.1:0-14478 GCA_027316765.1 Parachlamydiales bacterium
CGCGAAAATGATACTGGATCATAGAAAATGCTTCAGGATCTTTTATTTTAAGGGCCATTAACTCATCCCAAGCGTGTTGCTCGCCAGCTACATGACCTAGTTCTTTTTCAAGCATTCCAATTCTCACGAGGTTAAAAGCATAGAGCAACCCTTCAAAACGCACTTGGCCTCCCTCTGCAAATAAGGAGTCATTAGCTTGCATCTCTTCCTTAAGGGCAATAGCATCCTCAAGGGCCTGCTCTAAATCACCCTCAGAAATCAGAAGTGTTGTTTTTGCAAACTCAGGGAAATAAAGAGAATGTTTTTCTATCCGTTTCAATGTGGGAAGGAGATAATTTTCTGCCAATTTAGACTCATTCCATACAAGTAGACGTTCTGCAATCAAAGAGTCGTATTTAGCATGCAATTCCGGATGTTCTGCCAGGATTTTTTCTATCTTTATCAATAGTTCTGCATCATGCTGTTCGCCGCCAGCCCATTTATGAAAATAAGCATCTACTACAAGATAATCTGTTTCTTGATGAGGGCGTACTCTGCTGTAGAGGGAATAGCCAGAAAAAATAAGAGCAAAAGCGCTAAGTCCGTAAGTAATCACAGATTTTCTATGCGTCACAATCCAATCGATCATAAGTTTAAACCTCTAGTATGAATAAATATTTCTTCCATGCTGTCTAAAGTATGCAAAAATGTAAATTTTTCTTCGACGAGCTTCTTCGCATTTTTCCCAAAAAGGGCTGCTTTTATAGGATCGTTTTTAAATTCCAAAACAGCTTCCGCGATTTTTTCCGGAGAAAATGGGGGAACAATAATTCCGGTTTTACCCGGCAAACAAACTTCAGGCAATCCCCCAATATTTGTTGTAAGAAGAGGTCTTTCAAGGAATGCCGCTTGTAAACTTGCTTGTGAAACGCCTTCATGAGCTGTGCTAAGAAGAGCAAAAAGATCCATAGCTCTCATAGCGGCAAATGGGGATTCTAAATGTCCTGTAAAAAAAAGAGTCTCTTTTAAATCAAGTTCCTCTGCAAAACCTCGATATTCATCTACATATCCTCCACCTACAATCACCCATTTAATATCGGAAAACTTTTTAAGAATGGATGCCGCCTGCATAAAATCTTTAATCCCTTTCCAAGAGCGTACAAAACAAGCCGTCCCAACCAAAAAGTCTTTTTCTTTCACCCCTAAATTTTCACGGAACTTTTTAACCTCCTCGTCAGAAATTTTAAATAAAAAAGGATCAACACCCGTTGGAATTGAACGACATAAGGAGGGGGAAATATTTGCCTGCTTGCAAATCACAGGAACCATGCAAGCAGAGGTTGTGACCACATAGTCAGCAAGAGTCTTATAAAGGAGTCGACTATTGAGCCCTTTACGAATAGGCGTTGAAAGATGGCGCGTCCTTACAATTTTTTTCCCTGCACATCGCGCAGCGATCCCGGCGATCCACGCATCCATTGAAGAATGAGTATTTACACAATCAATCTGATGTTTATGAAAAATATACAAAAGCTTTACAAGAGCAAAAAGAGCTTTTGTTTTCTTAAAAGAGATCTCATAAACAATAAACCCCTGACGCTTCGCTTTAAGAGCAAGACCGCTACCGGGGGGCGCTGCCACGATCACTTGATGCCCTCTATCTCGCAATCCTTCAGCCTCTCTTAAAATGCGTATCTCCTGCCCACCCCAACCTGTAGAGCTTTCAGTATGTAAAATATTCATTAACAAGACCTTGTGCAATATGGCGATGTCCAGAGGAAAAGGGAAGTCTCATCAGCTGCCTCAGACAAACCCATTCATAACCTACAACATCCAGCTTTTCTTTAAGCTCAAAAAGAGCGGGATATAGATCCACTCGAAAACGAGTAAAACTGTGTTTCTGTTTGGGCAGATCCCTAACAAAAGAAAGAGAAAGTCCCAATTTTTCCACAGCCAATGCCCCTTCCCAATAGGGAAATACATAAAGATCCGCCATCACTTTACCAGAATCTCCCTTTCGCACCAAGACCTCACCATCTGCCATCACAACGGCAACGTAACGGATAAGCGCTGTAACCTCTATTTTTTTTCCTTTAAAAGGGAGTGTTCGTGCTTGTTCTTTTCCCCGACACTCTGATTTTACGGGGCATCGAGTACAGTCAGGCGATTTTTTACAGATTTTGGCCCCAAGTTCAATAAGAGCTTCCATGACAATCCAGGATTCTTCATTAGGAAGAAGATCCTCAACAGCTTCTCTTATTTTTTTCTGAGTGGAAGGTTTAGATACATCCTCCTTTATACAGAAAAAACGAGAAATCACTCGAATAACATTTCCATCCACTGCTGCAGCCCTTCTATGAAATGCAAAACTTGCAATTGCACCGGCTGTATAGGGACCTATCCCGGGAATTGCAGAAAGATCCTCTATAGAAGAGGGGAGCGCACCTTCATGGTGCTGCATCAAATAACGCGCAGCTTTATGCAAATTTCGTGCACGACTGTAGTAACCAAGACCCTCCCATGCTTTGATCACCTCCTCAAGAGACGCTTTTGCTAAAGACGGAATAGAAGGAAAAAGTTCTAACCATTTAAAAAAATAATCCACAACAACCACTGCTTGAGTTTGTTGAAGCATGACCTCTGAAATCCACACTTTGTAGGGAGAGGGTTCATTGCGCCACGGCAAATCTCGCTTCTCTCTGATGAACCACTCTTTTAATTTTACAATATCCATAAATGCAGCAATATATCCCATTGGCACAAAACTTGCTTGTATTACCTACTAACCTATGGGGGCTTCCATGACAGAATCGATGTCGAAAAAAGAAATTTTGGAATGTTTAAAACTATCCATGCAAAAAGAAGTTAACATGATGCGCGAAATTCTTTCTAATATGCATCGCGAAGAACTCTCCTTGCAATTCAATGATAAAACGAGCTGGGAACACGTGATGATAGAACGAGCAGAAATGATCGACAGGTTAGGCACATTACGTCAAAAACGAATGAGTGCAACCGAGCTTTTTGAAAAACAGTCTTCTTATGAAGACAATGAAGCAATCGAGATTTTGACGCTTCGCGATCAGATCGTCGCTCTTGCGGAAAGAATGAACTTAATTAAATGCCGCAACGAATATTTATCTCAACATCTAGTGCTTCAAGAACATCCTTCTTCTCAAACAAGCTTACCTACGCCCCAAATCCAAAGACCTAAACGCAAGTCTTCTATTGCAACATACCCAAGAAAAAAGTAAGTTTGTAGGATGAACCTTCGATCTGCTGGGTTACTTTATGGCTCTGACGCACACCACCTCGATCATTTGGCAGTCATCTGCTGTCTCATGGAAATCCCTCTTATTATTACAGATGAAGAACTTGCGGAAGCGGCTGAAAAATACTACCCCAATCTTGAAGTTACACACATTGACACACTTTCAGTTGCAAATTACGTCGTAACTCATTTTGAAGTCATTTTTTACACAATTCCTCGCCTGCTTTTTGAAGAAATCTTCTTCTTTGCCGAGCAATTTCAAAGAAAAAAAATCCACACAATCTGGTGCCCCCACGGTAATTCTGATAAAGGACATGCTTCCATCTTCATGGAAGCTCTTGAATTAGAAGAAATCGCGCTTGTTTATGGTCCCAAAATGATCGAATTACTGATTAAAAAAGGGGTATTTAATCAATTAAAAGCACATGTCATGATTGGCAATCTTCGTTATACCTATTACAGAAAAAATAAAGAATTCTATGACAATGTCGTGCACCAAGAGATCTCAAAAAAACTTCCCTCCGCTTTAACCACTCTTTTTTATGCTCCAACTTGGAAAGATGCAGAAAATTCTTCTTCATTTTACGATGTAACGCCCATCTTAATCGAAAAACTGCCAGAAAGCACAAATTTGATTATTAAACTGCACCCAAACTTGTTGCATCAAGGGGAGGGACAAACAGAACGCCTACTGATGCGTTATGAAGATCATCCTCATGTTTTGTTTCTCACAAAATTTACCCCCATTTATCCCATTCTCAACTATATCGATGTCTACATAGGAGATATGTCTTCCATCGGCTACGATACCCTCATTTTTAACAAACCCATGTTCTTCTTAAACCAAAATAACCGAAATGTTGCAGAGGATCCCGGTCTTTATCTTTTTAAATGTGGAATAGAAATAAAAAAAGAGGCCTATCCAGATTTCTATACCATCATGAAAAAACACCTCGCTTCAGACACCACTAATTTTACCCCCTTGCGCAAACAGGTCTATGATGATACATTTTGCAAAGAAAAAAACTGGCCCGACCTGCGCCATGAAATTTTAAATACTTTTTCAAAATTCAGCGACTTGTAAAATCGTTTGACATGCACAACACTATCGCTATTAGTACAGGACCCAATACACATCTTGATCATCTTGGTGTCCTTGCCGATCTTTTAGAAATTCCTCTGATTGTAACAGAGGAAAAAACCTTTTTACTCGCAAAAAAATATTACCCCAATCTTAAAATTTTTCTAAAAGACCCCAATGAGCTTTCCATTGATTTTCTTGCTCAATTTGATCAACTTTTACAATGTGGACAATTTTTCGCATTAGAGCTTGTTCCTTTAATTGAGCTTCTTCATCAAAAACGCATTCGGATCTGCTTTTGTCCTCATGGTAACTCAGATAAAGGGCATTTAGCGAAAACGCTTCCAAAGCAAGATATTGCTTTTGTTTATGGCAATCAAATGAAAGATTTTTTTTTGAAAAAAGGAGGGGAATATAACGCCCTAATTACAACGGGCAATTATAGATTTCTGTACTACAGAAAAAATCAATCTTTTTACGACAAGTGGGCAGATACAGAAGTTTTCTCAAAACTTGACTCAAAAAGAAAAACGCTCCTTTACGCGCCCACGTGGAATGATGGGGAAAATCTAACAACTCTTTTTGCGGAAGGGGAAAGGATCATCAAAGAGCTGACTCAAAAGTTCAATGTCATCATTAAACTCCACCCTCTACTAGAGGAACACCATCCAGCAGAAATCGCTTACCTGATTTCCTTATATGAAAAAACACCCCACCTGCTGATTTTACAAGACTTCCCTCCTATTTATCCTCTCCTTGCGCGCACATCTGCCTACATCGGAGATTTCTCTTCAATCGGATACGACTTTCTTCTCTTTGATCGCCCCCTATTTTTCTTAAATCCCTCCAATACCACCCCTCTTCTTCATAAATCCGGGATGACCATTCCACCCAATACAAACACCTGCCATTTTATCGAGGCCAAGTGGCATGAAAACCAAAATCAATTCCAAGCCATTCGACGTAAAACGTACCAATATGCCTTCGGAGAAGAGCGTTCTCCCTCAAAAATAAAAAACGAAATCTTGTCCAAATCTTAAAATTTAGCTATTCTAATCCATTGACAGTAAACGACATAAGGGGATTAAACGATGTCACTATCAACGGAATCAAAAGGCAAAATTCTCGACGCTGCATGGCGCACATTAGATGATCAATACGGCGATTTCAAGTTGTTTTTAACCACTCAACCGGAAGAATACATACAGTCCATGCAACCAACTAGGATACGTATAGAAAAAAATCTACGCAGATACGCCGCACTCAAAAATCCCCAAAAAATCGATAAAGCCATCCGAAAAATCGAAGAGCTCAATCGAGAACTCTACCACCAAATAAGTATCAAACAGCCTCGTTCAACATACTGTATCACGATTACAAGCAAAGAACTTAAAACGGGCTTAAGAAACGTTCCGCTATTTATTACAAATTCCTCTCATGTCGATCCAGAATTAGGAGTTTTTTATGGTGGACGACACATCACCACTTTAAGAAATAACTCTGTAGAAGAAGTATTATTTCTTCTTGAAAAAGGAACGCTCGATGAACCAAGAGAACTGTCAGACTACAAAAAGGAAACGACAGCCTATCAAAAAAAATTACAAGAAGTTGCGCAAATACAGATTCCCCCATTTCGTGTTGCACAAAGTGAAAACACTGAAGCAGATCCTATGGATCTTCTGATTGCAACATTCATCTCACTTCCGAAGATAAAATTTAGAACTTTTGAAGAAGAAGCTATTTTTTTTAAAGCGCATATGCCGTTTATCATTGCCTCTATCATCAATACGCACGCAGGCTGGGGAAAAACACCTCCATACGATCCCTCTTTAAATCTCATTGAAAACTTTGTGCATATGCTTCAATTTCCTGAAAAAGCCACAATGTCTCCTAATGAGCAAGAACGATTTGTTGACTTCCTTCGCCTCTTTTTTATCCTTCATCTTGATCATGGTGGTGGCAATCTGTCTACAACTGTTGCAAAATTTGTTGCATCCGGCAAACCACCACTTAAGGCAACGCTTGCCGCCGTTGCTATCGCCCTTAATGCTCCACTGCATGGGGGAGCCAATCGATCTGCCTTTGAAATGGTTCAAAAAGCTTCTGAATGTGACGACATTATCGCATTCATCGATCAATTTCTCGATAAAAATCCTGTTCTCCCTGGGTTTGGCCATGCCGTCTTAAAATTTGATCCCAGGTGGGAAATGTTAGCGGACTATTCTTTGCAATATTTTTCCAATCATCCCTTAATAAAAGCTACTTTAGCAATCCATGATGCAGCACCGGCTATCTTAGAAAAAAGAAAACCGAATATGCGCAATAAAACTCCCAATATTGATCTGATCTCTCAAGCGGCATTACAAGCGGCGGGTTTCAAATATCCTGAATATTCCACAATTCTTTTCTTTGCCGCGCGCGTATACGGAATCCTCATTCAAATTGAGCTTGATCGAAAACTCAACCTCCCCCTTTACCGACCAGCTTCTATTTCTGAGCACGAGCTCATGCAACTATCCACTCCCACTTCCCAAGAGCATCTCGTTCCATTACTTGACATGCTAGAGAGCGTAGAAAACACTCTTAATTTAGGAGAGTTTAACCGCGCAAAAAGTCAATTTGATATTCTTACAAAAGCCGTGGCCAGTTTTTTCACTCCACTAGAACACGAAAAAAGCGAGAAAAGAGATCTTTATAAAAAATTTCATAAATTTATTCACAATAATCAAATTGTATTGGAAAAAAAGATAGCATCACTTGAAGCACTCGGATGCGCTCTTGATAATATTTGCAAAGAATGTTTTAACGCAATACAACACGCAACACATTCCGAAGAAATTTATACTTCATTGTTTACAGAGTGGACGCGAGTCAACGAGGAAATTAAAAACCTTTCACTTGATCAAAATTCAAAGCTATCAAAAAAATCAAAGGAGGCCTTCACTTACCTTAACAGCTATTCCTATTTAAAAGATCAGCTATATTAACCCAACTGTCCCCTATCTTGCTATGCACCTAAGGGAGGATAGGGGTCAAGTTGGGTTACTAGCGCAGGAAGAATAAGAACATGCGTGAGCTCATGAAAATTACCGGCTGTAGCTTTAGCTTCTAGTTCATAAGAGGTTGCTCCCTCACGAAGCTGCTGCACTTTCAAAACAAACGCAACGCGCAAACCAGGTGGAAAAACACCATCTAAACCACTTGTGATCAAAAGATCTCCTTCTCTCAAAATATGACCCATCCTCAGATCACGAGGGCTACTTTCTTCGTCTGCAAAATCGTAATTAAAGCCGACCCCTTTAAGAAATTGACTATGTGAGCGCAATAATTGACTACTGCTTCCGTAAATCTCCCCTTTTGCGAGAAACTGATCCGGCATTTCTTGATGAAGAACATTTTTTAAGCAATTCAATGTTGTGAATACTTCTTCAGAAAAAAGATCTTCTCGCGTCTCTACACTTTTGATCACCATATCAAGATGCTCAAAAACAAAACGATTTTGCTCTCCTCCTCGACAAACACGAACAGCCGGTACAAGAGAAGAATCGGTAATAAGGCGCACTCTTGACTGCTTACGTCCTACATATTCTACAACACCTACAAGCGACGTTCCCACAACAACAGGACTGTTTTTAGCAACAATTACCTTACCTAGCATCTCATTATCTTTCTCTCCCACATTGACCCAAAACGAATTTGACCAGGATGCAGGCTCTCTAAACACAACGCGCGCTGATAATGACTGCAATTGAAGATCGATCAATTCAGCTGATTGCTCACTTCTTCTACGAAAAAATTCCTTCCAAAAAAGCTCTCCCTCATCATGTCGATTTAAAGCCTTTAATCGCTCCCATTGTTCATCAATTCTCTCTTCAAAAAGAAGCCATTCTTTAACTTTCTCAATCTGACCTTTTAACATCTCATTTTCTAGGCGCAATTGCTGAATTTCTAAAGCATCAGAAGTGGCAAATCGAAGCCCGCTTGCAACCCAAACTTTAGAAGAGTGAATCACATCCCAAAAGGGGGCAATCATCCTCACACTTGTTCCACGCAAACGATCCACTGAATCAGAACTCAAACTCATTAAAGAAAAAAGAAATCCAGCGAGCAAAAGATAGGGAGTATAATTAACACGTCTCATATAAATTTACTTCGAAACAACTGATATAATTGCATCAACCACATAATCTAAATTATCCCAATTTAGCCCTGCAATGTTGATCCTACCATCTAACGTCATATAGATTCCAAACTCTTTTGTGATTCTCTCCACCTGAGCCTTTTCTAAGCCGCAAAACGAGAAGAGCCCATTTCGGTCTTCTAAAAACTGAAAGCGGGAATTTTTAGCCGTTAGAGCGCGAATAAAAGCATTTCTCATTTCAGCAACCCTTTCTCTAACTTGACTCACTTCTATCTCCCACTCTTTTTTGAGTTCAGGATGCTCAAGAATTGTAGAAACAAGAGCTGCACCATGTCTTGGAGGATTTGAATAGTTCGTACGAATAAGAATTTTTAATTGGCTCAAAACACGCTTTGCCACGCTTTCTGAATTTGTAAGAGAAAAAAGAGCGCCCACTCTTTCCGAATAAAGAGTAAAATTTTTCGAATAAGAACTTGCAACGAACATCTCATGACCGTCATTTGCAAAAAGACGAACAGCGCTTGCATCCTCTTGAAAACCATCACCAAACCCTTGATAAGCAAAATCAAAAAATGGAAAAAGTTTCTTGGTCAAAAAGAGCTGAGAGAGCACTTTCCACTGCTCTAACGTTAAATCAGCTCCAGTAGGGTTATGACAACAGCCATGTAAAATGATCATACTTTTTGGCGGAAGTTTTTCCAAAAATCCCACCAAACGTTGAAAATCCACGCTTTCTTTTGCTCTATCATAGTAGGGATAAGATTCGACTTTAAAGCCACATTTTGAAAAAACACCTCGGTGATTGGGCCATGTGGGGTCAGAAATATAGACTGTGTCGCCCACCTCCTTTCTCAAGAAATCTCCACCAAGTCGAAGAGCTCCTGTTCCTCCAAGCGACTGCGCAGCTGCAATTCTTAACTTTTCTTTCGCAAAAAATTCTTCACCAAAAACAAGAGCTCCTGCGTTTTCTAAAAATTTTTTCAACCCTTCAATCGGGAGATAATCTTTAGTTTGCTCTTCAATGAGTAAAATTTTTTCAGCTTGTTTAACACAATTTAAAATCGGTGTTTTTAAATCCGCTGATTTATACACTCCAACGCTTAAATTTACTTTTGCAACTCTTGTGTCGGCACTAAAAGCTGCATTTAATCCAAAAATCGAATCTACGGGTGCTTCTTCCACTTCTTCAAAAAACATAATCGATCCTGCGTCTTAAGATGAAAAAGACTATTTGTTTACACATTGTCTTCAAAAATCGACTTCAAATCTATCCAAAAAAATTCAATTTTTATATTTTGAAAAAACTCTATTGTGACAAAATCCCACAAAACCTACAATTTCTATTCCATCTCGTGGGGTGTTAGCTCAGTTGGTAGAGCGCAACGATGGCATTGTTGAGGTCAGCGGTTCGACCCCGCTACACTCCAGAATTATAAAAATTGCGTAGAGCTTCTGAAACTTGTGCTGAAGGGGCAAAAAGAGTAGGAGAAGGAGGCAAGCTATTTAAAAAATGTTTGCCGTATCTTTTAGTTAATAGTCGATTATCCAAGCAAACAACACAACCATAATCCATCTTCGTACGCATCAGTCTTCCAAAACCTTGTTTGAACTTCATCACAGCTTCTGGAATGTTTTTTTGCAAAAAGGGATCAATTTGTTTAGCAAGAAGCGCTTCTTTTTGCGCTTCTTCAATCGGGTCCGTTGGCACCTTGAAAGGTAATTTGACAATAATCACGCAGCGCAAGCCATCTCCTGGTACATCCACACCTTCCCAAAAAGAATCTGTTCCAAAAAGGACAGAATTCTTTTTTGCTTTAAATCTATCTAAGAGAATACTTCTTGCAGCGTCTTGCTGCTTTAAAAAGGAGAATTTGTGATTAGGAACAACGAGATCGTAAACAGTTTTTAACATTTCATAGGAGGTAAAAAGAACAAAAGCGCCTCCTTGCGAAGCTTCAATAATCTGAGAAATCTGCTGAGCTGCTGACTTCAAAAAAAGAGGAGATGCCGGATCCGGAACATCTGTTGGAATAGCAAAAAGGGTTCTTTGGGCGTAATCAAAAGGGGATTCGTAAATCTTTTCACTTGCATGATCAATTCCAAGACGAGAGCGTACATAGTGAAAATTCTTGTTTGAAGACAATGTAGCACTACAAAGAACTGTTGTCGCAAGTAAATCAAAAAGGTTTTGTTTTAAAATTAAAGAGACGTCCAAATTGGATTCAATCAATGTTGAACTGAAATGCGATCCTTCTGCAAGCCTTACTTGTTCGATAGACTCTTCGCCCTCAAAAAAGCTTTTAATCACATCGACAGCCTCCTCAAGCCTGCCGGCCACATTCGCAATCTCTGTAGTGATCGATTTGTCATTTACACTTTCTACAAAAGAAAACAAGGCTTCTGCAAAATTTGTCAGAGCACTAGAAAGAAATAAAAATGCACCTTTAAATTCTTCTCTTTCCGATCGAAAACGTTTACGTCCACTCAGAGGAAGGAACATTTTGATACTTTTAAATGCCTCATCAATAAGAGTTGCAAGCTGATTTTTCTCTGCAAGAAAATCTATATCAATTTTATGTGAAAGAGCGCTTAACTTTTCAAACGTTAATTTCTGCTTTAAGCGAGATCGATGTTTTTCTGTAAAAATCGAAGCCAGAGTACGCAATAAACCAAATCCATCAATTCTCTTTGAAAGACATTCTAAAGCTACTTGTTCAAAATGATGCGCTTCATCAATAATCAAACGAGTGTAACCTGGCAAAATTGAACGCTCTTCATCCACGCTCCGCTTTTTCTTCACAGCAAGATCTGTCAGTAAAAGGTGGTGATTGACAACAAGAATTTGTGCATCTTCTGCAGCTTTTCGCGCTTTAAAGAAAAAGCACTCTTTGTAGCGAGGGCAGTGCACATGACTACATGAGAGCGATTCCGCCTTGATTTCATCCCAAACATCCCCGGCAACAGGAAATTCTATTTCAGAACGGCACCCCTCTTTTGCCCGGTTCTCAACAAAAAGCCGCAAAGGGTGATCAGGGTGATCATCGAGTTTTTTCAAACAAACATAGTTGTTCATTCCCTTCACTAAGACAGCTTTCAGATCTGCGTCGACTGCTTTTAATAAAAAGGGAATATCTTTTTTAAGAAGCTGCTCTTGAAGAGCTATAGTATGTGTGGAAATGACCGTTTTTTCCTGCCGGTTTAAGGCCCAAATGACGGCAGGGACAAGATAAGCTAGGCTTTTACCAACGCCTGTGCCAGCTTCAATAAGAGCTATCTCTTCCTGTTCATAAGCGGAGAGGACATGCTCCGCCATAGAAAGCTGTCCTTCCCGCTCTTCAAAAACACCGAACAGACGGGCAAGGGGACCTTCTTCTGAAAAAATTTCCCGAAGAAGCTCTTGAGAAAGAATCATTCCCCTTCCAATAAATCAAGAAACGCTTGGAGTTGCTTAGATCGAGTGGGATGGCGCATTTTGCGAAGAGCTTTTGCTTCAATCTGACGTACACGCTCTCTTGTCACTTTAAAACGAACACCTACTTCCTCAAGCGTTTTCGGTTTTCCGTCAACAAGACCAAAACGTTCAATTAGAACAGTGCGCTCTCTTTCAGTGAGTGTTGCAAGAACTTCTCCCAATTTGTCTTTTAAAATTGCGTAACCCGTAGCTTCAGCTGGCGACTCAATTGCTGTATCTTCTAAAAAGTCTCCAAACTGACTCTCTCCACCATCTCCAACTTCTGCTTGTAAAGAGATAGGGTGTTGCGCAATCTTGTAAATTTCACGCACTCTTTCTGGCGTAAGACCAAGTTCTGCTGCGAGCTCCTCAGGAGAGGGTTCACGACCTGTTTCCATCATGAGCTTTTTAGCGCCGCGCAACACTTTGTTAATCGTTTCGATCATGTGAACGGGAATACGAATTGTACGCGCTTGATCGGCAATCGCACGAGTTACCGCTTGCCGAATCCACCAAGTGGCGTATGTTGAAAACTTATAACCGCGTCTATACTCAAATTTCTCAACAGCTTTCATCAGTCCCATATTCCCTTCCTGAATCAAGTCAAGGAAAGAAAGACCTCTGTTCGTGTATTTTTTTGCAATCGAGATCACAAGACGCAGATTAGACTCAACCATTTCCCGTTTTGCTTCCTGGCTCTTATCCATCCAGCGCTGAAGCATACGAACATCTTTCTTAAATTCTTCAAGCGTCCTTCCTGCAGCAAGTTCTCTCTTAGAAAGCTTTCTCTGTACAGCGACAAGTTTTGCAGCAGCAAATTTATTTCTCTCAGCACGTGGAGCCAATTCCTGCATCTCTTTTTCAAGAACAAGAAAACGATCGTACGCTGTCAAAATCACTTCGCCAAAATCTTCAATGATATTATGGCGACAATGCATCCTGCGCAAATAAGCTTGTGTGCGAATTCTACACTTTTCAATCTCTTCAGAAATCCTAACTCTGTCAACCTTCTTTAACTTGGGATCTCTCAGCTCTAAAAGAAAATTTTCAAGATTTTCGTCCTCTTTTTTTAAAAGAGCACACAATTTGGGAAGAAGACTAAAATACGACTGCTTATCAGCAACTTCCTTCTCTGCAATAATTTTATCAAACCGCTCTTTGGCGTTAATCAGATAATAAGCGCAAGACATCGCTTCGCGGTTAGAATAACGAAAGCGCATAATAATTTTTTCAATTTGAATTTGCGCTTTTTCAATCCTTTTAGAGATCTCCACCTCTTCTTCTCTTGTAAGAAGGGGAACCGATCCCATCTCTTTCAAATACATCCGTACAGGATCATCAGAAGTTCCCTCAGAGCGTCTGGGAAGACCCTCGAGTTCTTTAGCTTCCTTCTTACGTTCCTTCTGGCGTTCAACCTCAACTTGGTTTAGGACTTGAATGTCCATTCCACTTAAGAAAATCAACACCTGGTCAATTTGCTCAGCGGAATCAAACGTCATCGGCAGAATTTCATTAATCTCCTCATACGTGATATATCCCTGCTCTTTCGCAATTGCGACGAGCTCTTCAATCTTCTGCTGATGTTGTTGATTAAATAAATTTGTAAAAGTCCCTTTACTCATCAAGCCTCATTCAGATACAATTTTACCGTACAAGGTGCAACAAATTTGTTGTTAAAGTCAACATGCAATTCTATGCTTTAGACGGCGATTTCCCTATTCTAGCGTCTTGCGCCCAAAAACAAAAGGACTATTGCTGTCCCGAATGCCGGAGCATCGTCCGAGCGCGCAGCGGCCCCTGTCGTCAAATTCATTTTTACCACATAAAAAACACAAGACTCTGTAGCCAACACAAAAAAAGCTTAACACATTTGCACATTCAATGGTTATTACAAACATTACTTTCTCCAGAAGCAGCTTTTCTTGAATATCCTTTTCCTCAAATTAAACGAATTGCAGATGTCTTTTGGGAGAGCAAAGGGATCGTTTTTGAGGTTCAATGCTCTCCAATTTCCAAAAAAGAGGCAAAAGAGAGATGTCGCGACTACCGAAGCTTGGGGCTAATCCCTGTGTGGATTCTTCTTGATCATCGGTATAACCGCACTTATTGCTCTCATGCAGAACTTTTCTTAAGGCAAGAGCCCTGCTATTTTGCAAATAGAGAAGGCTTTTTCTATGATCAACTCGAAGTCTACAGAGGAGCCCGAAGAATCTTTCGAGGTCCAAAGTTAAAAGTAAATTTTACAAAACCCTGTTTTACACCCTCTTTTCATTTTGATGGCGATCTCATCTCTCGCTATGGGACCCGCTCACCCAACCATCTTGAGCAAAAAAAAATTTCTATCAAAGAACCCTTTTCAATCGTCCGATTTGTAAAACGGATTTACAAATCGTTTTTCCACATGCTTCTTGAAAATATAAAATAACGTAAAATCAAAAAATAAACAAATACTCCCAAAGTCAAAACTGCATAGAGGCACGCCTTAAAAGGAAACATCCTCTGAAGACTGGATTGCTCTGGGTTTCTAGGGTTATACCACGCATCCCAATTCAACT
>DAHVFY010000009.1:14488-31017 GCA_027316765.1 Parachlamydiales bacterium
GTTGCCATCTCATCAACTCTCTCTCAGCGGAGGAGCGGTTTAAATAATGCACCCTATCAAACAGAGTTTCCCCCTCATAATTTTCTCCCTTTACTCTATAAGAGTAGTGTCCCGAAATCACATAACGGGAGGGGGTTTCCTCCTCTATTTTAAAAAGGTCAATAGTAGCCGTCGTTTTTGCTTCAAGTTTTAGGTAATTCCAAACCCCCATTAAAGCACAAACAGAAAACCACAAGGTAATTCCGGCCGAAATAAAAACTAATAAACACCAAAACTTGTTAGATTTTGAAGTTCCCTGATTGACTAAATCACGCTTCATACAGTAGAATGCTCTCTTAAGAACCATTTTTTAAGGAAACACTTATCATGGCAAAAGAAAAAAAAGCTGAAAAGAAAAAACGTCCAACAGCTCTAAAGAGAGACATGCAAAGCGAAAAAAGCCGAATCCACAACAAGCAATTTCGTTCACGAGTAAATACTGCAATTCGTGGTTTTGAGAACGCTCTCACAACTAAAGATCCTGTTGCAACGAAAGACACCCTCAGCGGCGTTTACAGCTTAATCGACAAAGGCGTCAAGACAGGCATCTTCAAAATCAATAAAGCCAACCGCATGAAGTCCCGTCTTACCCTCCGCGCAAAGTAATTCTCAGCTCTGTAGCGCCCTGCTGAGTTTAGCGTCTTTACGCGTGGGCGCACAGTCTCATAACTAAACCTGAGAGGCGTTTAGAAGAGCATGCCAATGCTGTGCGGATAACTTCTTTATCGCCATCAATCAAAATTTTATTTTTAGCGCGTGTAATCGCTGTATAGAGTACTTCTCTACCGAATACTTCAGAACCTGTGGGAACAAGAACTAATACTGTATCGTATTCACTTCCCTGGCTTTTATGAACAGAAAGCACATAAGCATACTCAAAAGGAGGAAGAAGACTCACAGCAATTTTTTTCCCTGAGGGAAAGAAGGCATAGCTAACATCTTCTTCTGAAAACTCTTTAATAAGAACTCCTGTATCTCCATTAAACAACCCAAGATTGTAATCATTTTTTGTAATCAATATGGGAACTGCTAAAGATGTCCCCGGCTCCATTTTTGTAACAAAATAATGAAAAATTGCTTCATTCAGTGTGTCAACACCAAAAGGACCTTTGCGAATGCAGGAAAGTATTCTAAATTTTTCCAAAGAAGCCAAGAGCTCTTCAGGGGTTTTCTTAAAATAAAAAGGTCCGGGAAAATTTTCTCTAATCTCTTTCCAAAGATCACAAGAAACAATCTGAGAAAGTACAGTAGTAACATCTGCTTCATTTACAGCTTTAGCAAGCAGAAGAATTTGAGGTTGATCAGAACGCAAACAGTGCGTAAGTGAAATGCAAGGAACTTTTTGACTCTCTTTAAGATCTGCAAAAAGGCTTCCCGATTCTACAGGGGACAACTGATCTTTATCTCCCATTAAAATTAAACGCGCCCTATCCGGGATAGATCCTAATAAACAAGAAAAAACAGCAGCATCTATCATAGAACATTCATCAACGAGAATTAAGTCTGCATCAATATAGACGTTCTCTTCAAGAAAAGTGGAATTTTGCGATAATCCCAAAAGTGCGTGCAATGTCGCTGTGCGCACGTTTTGATTAGTCCCAAAAGCACTTTCTAACTTCGATACGGCTTTGCCAGTTGGAGCTGCTAAGACAACTTTTGCATCGGGCTGTTTTTCTAAATAGGCCTTCACAAGATGAATTGCCGTATACGTTTTTCCGGTTCCAGGTCCACCTGTGATCACGATCAAAGGATTTTCAAATGCTAACTTTATGGCATCTTCTTGATGGGGATTTAAATTTTTTAACTGTGGCGGCACTAATTTTGAAATTTTTTTAGAAAGAAGCCGCTTCACAGAATTTAAAAACCGCGTTTCAAAAATCCAATTTTTTTGCAGATAATAATATTGATTAAATCGACAAAAAGGAGTTGTAGGAATCATTGCTTTAGGGGCATCTGCAACGATTTCTTCAGGAAGAGAGCCGTCTTCAATGTTCACACATAAATTCCCTTTTATTGCAGATTCAAAAATTACATTCATGATTTCTTTATCTTTAACACTAGCTTTGGGATAAATAGCATCTACGAAATGATCGATGAGCATAAGACCTCCGGAGAAAGTGTGTAAACGGCAGAACCTCTTAAGAAAACATAAAATGCTCCCCCACATTTAAGAGAAAAATGACTAAAATAACGTTTAAGTGCCTCTGCATAAATGGAGGCTTGTAAAAAATAATCAAAGGAATGCATCGCTTTTTCAAGTGCATCTGGCGAGTACTCTGAAAGCCAGTTTGATTTCCAGTCGATAAAATAGTACTTATCTTCATAAAGGAAAATAAGATCGATAAACCCTTTAGTTCTATTTCCTTCACGAGAAAACAAAAACTCCATCTCCTGGAAAATTTTCTCCTTCGGAAGGTCTTTTAAAATAATAAATTTCCCTTTTTGAACTTCTAAAGGAAGATCAAAAATAGGTGAAAGCATTTCGAAAATTTTAGCTTCCCAGCCTACAAGAGGAGTTGACATAACTTCTTCCTGAATGCTCTTCATTAAATCACAAGAAGAAGAAAAGGCTTTCTCAATAATCTTATGGAGGATATGTCCGGTTTCAGCGCCAGGCGGCAAGCAATCTTCTGTAATTTCTATACTTTCTTGAGGCTGTTTTTGAGCAAGCGATGAAAAAGAATTTAAAAAACAAGGAGCCCCGGATACTTGAACCTCTGGCAATGAAGAACACTCCTCTAATTTTTCTTCTTCTTGAATTTCAAGATTGAAACTCCCCTCTTCTAAAATCGAATAAGAGATTAGGGCTTTTTCTTTTAAACTATTTAATGTTTGGAAGGCATCGAGCCCTTGTTTTTCAAAAAAAAGTTCACAAGGGGAGTTAGCAGGCGATCCTTCAAGATCGTAACCAAGCGCAATATAGACTCTTTGTTTAGCTCTTGTAAGCGCTACATAGAATTGTCGCAATTTTTCTTCTTCTCTTTCTTGTAATACCTCTTGACATGCAGGAAGATTTTCATCAAATTTGACTAACTTATTGGCAATTTTGACATATTCTTCATTTTTAAGATGGCGAAATGCTGTTCCAAGAGCAAAAACAAAATCAAATTCAAGTCCTTTACTCACATGTGTTGTCATGATAAGAATCTTATCCTCATCATCTTCCTCGCGCAAAACTAATGTGCTCTCTTCTTCAGCATCTTCTCTTTCTAACTCCTCAAGAAAACAAAAAGGATCTTGATTAACAGAAAGAAGCAGCTCCACCCATTGTCTAAACGCATTTGCCCAGCTTTTTTCAAGCGGACAATGTGTAAAAAAAGAACCCATCATCTGCCCAAAACCATGATCCATAAAAAGTTGATGCCAACAATGAAAAAGTGTTTTAATTTTTTCAAAACGAGGATCTTGAAGAATATGGATCATCTCTTCAGCACTCCAGCCAAAAAGTGGGCCTGCAAGCGCTCGTTTAATCAATGAGAAATCTTTTGGATTTCGTACGGCAAAAAGAAGATCGCGAATTGCGATATAAGCATTTGAATCTAAAAGACTTTCACTACGCTTTACAGCGGATTTAATATTAAACTTCTTTAAAAACTCTTGTACGCGTTTTGCCTGAAAACGATCTTTAACGAGGATGGCACACGTTCCAAGATTTTTTACATTTTGAATCTCTTGTGTGATAAAAGGTAAAAAAAGCGCCTCTTCCATTTGTGCTGTGGGCCAATTCTCTGATCTGCTTTTATTTGCTTTAGCAATGAAAAAATGTACTCTACCTTTTTCTTCATCAGGTAAAGCAATTGTCTCCTTTTTTCCGGAAGAAACCGCTTTTACATCAAGGTTACTAAGCCAAGTGGGAGTAAAAAGAAACAGTTGGTTAAGTGCATGAACAAGCTCTGGATCTGAGCGATAATTAGTATCAAGAAATGCTTGCTTTCCAGGTTCGATTTTTGTTTTTGCTTGCCTGTAAGTTCTAATGTCTGCATTTCGAAATGCATAAATTGACTGCTTGGGATCACCAACTAAATAAAATGCTTTTGTTTTTTGAAGGAAAAGTCTTTCTAAAATATCCCATTGTACAGGATCTGTATCTTGAAACTCATCAATGATCGCTGCGAAATATTTTTGCTCTCCTTTTTTAGCAAAAAGGGGATTATCAAGACATTTCGACATTTTTTTAAGAAGTTCATCAGGCAAGCTTTTGGATTTCTTTTCTTCCCATCTTATTTGACAATTCCGGGCAACTCGCATACCAAGAAGCGCAGGGTCTTTTCCGTGATTCAATAAGGGTAGCACTTGATCGCGTAGCGTTTCAAAAAGGCCTTCATAATGGAATTCAAACTTCTTTGCGCGTACTTTGAGATTGCTATCTTTAATTTTTTCCAAAAATATTACCTTATCTTTTAGAAGAAGGTCAAATTCGACATGACTACAATTTTTACTCTCTAAAATTGTGCCTAAAAGCATGCCTTGAGTCTGAAAAGATGGATCTGTCATCTGCTTATAACAAGAGGAAAGTTTTTGAAAATCTTCTAAAAACTTTTCTTTTTCAATCTGGGGAAGCTGCGCTATTTGGCCCTGAAATCTCTTGAAAAGGGTCTCGAAACAATCTATTTCATCAATTGAAACACCTTTTTCAACAAGTGAAACAATAGAAGAGGTGAGTTTAGAAAAATCATACCGATGTTTTTTTAGAAGATGATGAAGCTGCACACCACTATATTTCTTTGGATCAAAAGCTGTTCTAAAATAATCTTTGACGACATTTACCAAAGATCCCTTATGCGTGCTTTCATCGGGATCCGCAAGTTCCATCGATTCTTCAGCCTCGAAGGCGTGCTCAGAAAGCATTCTATAGCAAAAACCATGAATTGTGAATATCTGCATCTCATCAGCAAATGCTAAAGCATTTTTAAGACAAAAAATGGCACGTTTCGGGCCTACATCTAACTGCTGTTTCAAATAATCAAGATCTGTATCCCCCATTTCTAAAGAAGTGAGTGCCTTTTCAATATTTGAGCGGATTCTCATCTTCAGCTCTCTTGTCGCAGCCTTTGTAAAAGTCACCACTAAAATCTGAGAAACAGTGAGGGGAAGACTGCCCTCAATTAATAACCGCACGTAAAGATGTTCAATAGCAAAAGTTTTACCCGTTCCTGCAGAGGCTTCTAAAAATCTTGTCTGAAAAACATCCAAGGAGCGATCTAAAATATCAAACTTCATCTTTTCCCCACTCTAAAAATGCACAAAATAGCGAGCGTAAGGACGCACTCCAATTTGCAAATATGATCTCTGAATGGCATAAAGAGTCTCTTGCGGTAAGCCATTCTAAATATTCGTCCACAAACCATTCATTACCATTTTTTTTCACAGCTTTTTTAAAATCTTCTTCTGTTCCTTCTAAAAGAGCTTTTGCAAAATCTGGCATCAATGGGGAGGGATGCTCTAAACAAAGCTCATAATATTCCAAATATTTTCTTAGAAGCAGCTCAGGATCTTCTTTTGGGGGGGCAATTTTTTTACCCGCCTTTAAAAGCAAAAGATCTCTTTTGGCATCTTTTTCCGATGAAATCAAAAAAACAAGATAGGAGGGCCAGATTTTTATAAAATCTGCCATGTTTTTTTCTCCGTAATAAAGAAAACCCTCTTCTGTCACATTTTCTAAAACACCTCTTAGCAATGCCTGCCTTCCATTACCTAACGAGATTAAAAAAGGTTCTGCAGAAAAATTTCGAGAATGCACCTCTTTGAAGGAAAATCGTTTAGATTTTTCCATCTCCTCATGAATTTTAAGAAATGCAACCTCCTTAAAAGAACCAAGAGGCATATTTGAAAGAAATTGCGTCTCTCGAACAACTTCTTCCAAAGGGCGTGTGAGGGCTGCACAACGTATCTTCGCTTTTATAATGTTGGAAACGATAAACTCTTCATCTTTTTCTTTTGAGCGTTCAAGATAAATTCCTAACTTTTCATGAAAATAGAATTTAAGGGGATGTTTAGCGCATTTTTCCAATTTTTTGATATCGACTGTGAGTGTGTCAATACGACTTCTGCTTTCAATTTTTGTTTTACAGCAAAACTCATTTAAAAAAGGCGGAGAACTCTCTTTTTTTAGAAATGCGAGTTGAGGAAACTTTTTGGGTGTTATAAGCGACTTTTGAACAAAGAAAAAAAGCTCTTGAACAGGCAGTGAAGGGGATTGCAATTTGTGGTCTTTTGAAGAAAGATTTAGATAACTTAAAATTAAATAATCTTTCGTTGAAAAAATCGCCTCTAAGAACAAATAACGATCCTTTTCATTTTTTGTAGGTCCACTTAAAGATATTTCTGAGAGGGAATTTATCTTTTCTGTGCGAGGAAATGACCCTTCCTGTAAACCTAAGATCCATGTCACTTTTTTCGCTACTGGAGAACCCTTTGGAAAAGAAGAAAAGCAGATGCTTTGCAGGTGGGCTGTTTTGTAGCCCCCGGCAGAAACTGTAAACAAGTTTTCCACAATCCTTTTGATGCTAGAAAAATTAAACACTGGATCTTGCAAATTTTGAAGCTTGAGAAAGACTTGATCCATTTTTTTGAGTAAATTGAGATCTTGATCTTTCAATGCAAAATAAGAACGTGCCAATCGACTCAAAAGTTGATGCCATGAAGGAATTGATAACCGACTTCCATCAAAAAGGGGTTGCAAATCAGCACATAATTGATACATAACATCCAAAAATGTTTCAAGGAGTGAAGCATCGCTTAGATTTACAGAAGGAACCCCTGGATCTAGCATCACCAAGCCTTGAAGAAGTTGTTTAAATCCTCTTTTCCATGTACCTAAATCGCTTTCTTCTATCATTTTTTCATTCAATAAAAGCTCTCGTTGAGCGGCATCCATACCCCATCGAACCGCTGTTTTTTCTGCCCAGTTTCTAATTTTTTCTACATCACTCTCAGAAAAAGAAAATTTCTCAGCAAATAGAGGGCTTCCAAATAAATGAAAGATAGAAATAGGATCAAAACGGTGCTGAGGAAGATTTAAGAGCTGCATAAAGCCTTTTGCAAAACCACTTTCAGACGAAAGATTTAACCCACTCAGAGAATATGGAATCGCAGAGTTTTTTCGCCCGAATACCAAATGGATCAAAGGAGCATACACATTGATATCGCTTGCAAACACTTGGATCTCTTTAGGCTCAATTCTCTCGCGCAACATCAAATCGTGAAGCACTGTATAAAGGACTTCCACTTCTCGAAGTTGTGAACTTGCTGCATATAATTGAATCGAATCATCATCTAAACCATCTTCAAGAGGTAACAACTCCAAAACACTTCTTTTCACTCGTTCTAAAAGCGTACTTCCTGCAACGGGAACATAGTGCTCTTCAGTTTCTAAATCTTCAAACTGTCTTAAAAAATTTCTTCCCAATTTACCCATATTTGCAAGAAGGGGATTTTGATCCTGTAAATACCCTTCAAGAGTTTCTTGCCCTTGTAAATTAAGTTTTTTTCCAAGGCGCGCTCTCTCCTTATCACTACATAAATCTTCCCAAAATGCTTGACAGGGGGAAAATAGATAAAACGTAGCCCCCATTTTTTTTAAACGATCAGTAAATAGCTTTGGTAAAAAATTAAATCCCAATACATGCCATTCATATTCACAAGAAAAAGCGAATTCAAAATTGAGGCGTTTAAACAGTTCTTGTTGCCATCCTTCCTGAGTTAACCATCTCTGCACATGCTCATCGCCATAAAGAACGTACTGCAAAAAAGCATCTGCTAATTGGTCGCAAAACACTGGAAGTGGTGTCTTTGATTTTCTAAGATAGTGCATAAGAGGAGCTAGTACTATTTCTTCTTTAAGTTGCGCAATCATTCCCTCTAGGCGTATTGCGAGCTCAATTCGAGATGGAAAGTCATTTGCAATTAGTTGAGATAACGTCACGACCTCCATCCCCATGGCGACATGATACTTTGTATGTTCTGCAAGACGTAAAAAAAGATAGTTTCTCAAATGTGTATCGGGAACAACAACTTTGCGCTTTGTTATCGTTGCAAATAGCCTTTCAGCTATTGCATCGATCAAAGAGTTAATCTGATTGCTAAGAATTACCGTTGTCTGCATTATTTGAATTCACTTATGTGTATATTAAAAACTTAAAGAAAGATTCCCGATGAAATTTTTTTTTCGCTCTCGCTTTCACACCTTAAATCGCTGGATTTCAAAACTGCCCGGTTTTTCAAAGCAGAAAAACTCCATTGCCTTTCTTAATGTTGCCCAATTTCTTGGTGTCTTAAACGATAATATCTTCAAACTTGTCATGGTCTTTCTTCTTATTGAGTCTCTTGGCCACGATAAAGCAAGTAATATCCTTTCAGCAGCAGGCGCAATTTACGTTATCCCCTTTCTTCTTTTCTCTTCAGCAGCGGGCATCCTTGCCGATCGGTTCAGCAAACAAAGGTTGCTTGTTGCAATGAAAGGAGCGGAAATCATCATCATGACGCTTGCTCTCTTCATTTTTGGTTGGCGCAGTGAATGGGGAAGTTATACTCTTCTTTTCTTCCTTTCCATGCACAGCGCTTTATTCGGGCCTTCAAAATATGGAATTATACCAGAACTCGTCTCAAAAGAAAACGTTCCAAGAGCAAATGGTCTGATTACTTCATTTACTTATCTCGCAATGATTTTAGGAACCTTTTTAGCCTCTTTTCTAACAGATATTACAAATTACAACTTTGTCCTGATCGCAGGATTTTGTCTACTCGTCGCTCTCTCTGGGTTCATCAGCGCTTTTGGCATACGGCGAACGCCATCACAAGGCTCAAATAAAAGACTTAACCCTTTTTTTATCTCAGAAATTTATCAAACTCTTAAATTCTGCCGACAAAAAAAACATCTTTTACCTGCAATTTTTAGTGCGGCCTTCTTTTTATTTCTAGGAGCCTTTACACAGCTCAATATCATCCCATTTGCAATGCAATCGCTTAAATTATCTGAAGTTGCAGGGGGATATCTCTTTCTATCAACGGCACTTGGCATTGCATTTGGAGCGTACCTAGGAGGGAGGATCTCTCGCAAAAAAGTCGAGCTTGGCCTCTCCTGTGTTACAGGTGCTTTCATGTCAGTCCTGTTATTTTTGCTCGCTCTTTTTCCACACAATCTCTACTTTGTCATTTTTTGCTTGATCCTCTTAGGGATTTGTGGAGGTATCTTCATCGTACCTTTTGAATCTTTTATTCAAATTGCTAGCCCAGACGAAAAACGAGGACAGGTAATTGCAGCCGGAAATTTTCTCAGCTTTTCAGGAGTTTTAATCGCTTCTTTTGCTCTTTTTTTCTTCAGTCAGGTTCTTGAAATCACTTCAGCTATTGGGTTTGCGCTCGTTGGGGTGATTACACTCATTGTCGCCGGCATTCTCTTCTTTCGTCTTGCCGATTACACGCTACCTTACCTTACAAAAAAGCTGCTACTCCCATTTTGCAGAGTGAAAATAAATAATTTCGAAGTCGTTGAAAAGTCTTCAAATGCGCTTCTCATGGTTCCTGATGCTTCTTTTTCAGAAGCATGCCTTCTTCTTCCCATCGTTCCAGGAATTCGTCTTTTTGTCATAGAACAAACTCCCTCTCTTTGGAATTTGTTTTATAACATCTCATCAATTAAGCCAGATACGACTCAGGAAGAGATTTATTCTTTACTCAAAGAAGGAGAAAGGGGATGTGTGCTTATTAAAGAAGGTCTTACTCTGGAAACTTCAAAAAAAACCTCTTTTTTCAAAGGGTTGCTCGTCTCTTCTCATTGCCTTTATGTGTACATCTCCAAAAAGAAAAATGAGACAACTATCACTTTTTCGTCAAAAACATAAGAATAGAGTTCTTTTAAAACCCTCGTGAGTTCATAAAATTGAGATTACAGAGCCCAAAATAGACATGTCGGAAACAAAGCACTTCGTGTCCTTAGTTTCCCGCTTGCCCTCTTGAGACTCACCTCGCTTTGCCAAATCCCGCACGTGCTGCGCACTCTCCTGCGGGAGCGATTTTGCTGCGCGGTTTAACGTGTTTGATTAGAAAAGGTAGATAAATTCGATTTCATACTGCTTAAATCTACGAAAAGGGCCAATACTATCATCCAACGTAATCGACTGTTGCCACTGTTGCAGCAAGTTAATATTGTTTGTAATCAAATACTCAAGAGTGAGCACAAACCCGCGATAATTCACATTTCCGCCAGCTGTTTTAGCCGTATTTAAAACACCTCTTGTAGCATAAAAACCAGAACCATCCGCGTTACCAATTCCAATCCCATTATTGTCAAAATCAGGGATTGCTTGTGCTTGAAGAACCTGGTAATTAGCGTCAAATGCCCAATCATTGCGTTTTTTCAACTGCCCAATTGAAACACCAACATAGCCTCCAAGATTTTGTCTTTCATGGTGCGTGATGGAACGTTTTTTAGCATCCGTGTTACAAAGTCCTGCAGCATAAATCAAAGTTACTTTATCTAACCATTTTGGAATGAATTTATATCCCAAAATCAACTGAGAAACAACGAAGCTAAATCGTTCATTATCAAAGGATTTAGGATAGTTTTTGGCAGCCCAGTCAATGATTGAGTATTTTGTGTAAAACCCTGTGCTTAAGATGTCAAGAAATCCTAATTCGGCGATATACCCATAATGGTTGCGTCTTTCATCAATTACAAAAACGCCTGCGTGAACGTAAACATCGCCAATTTTCTCTAAAGTGTGATCGTAACGAAACAGGATTCCATCAAAGAAAGTCCCGAATTCAACTTTAGAATCAAAAAAGGAGCCCATTCTGTTACGCCCAATTACAACATCACTTGTCAGCGTTTCTTTATCTATAACTCTAAATCCAATAAAGGCACGTTCGAGTTTGAGCTTGTTAAATGTTCCACCAAAAAGACCGGCATCATTATCAAATTCTAATTTTACAGATGCCCACGTACGATCCGTGCGATAGTCAAACATCAAATTGACTTCAACATCGTATGCTTGGGCGGGAAGGATGTCGCCACCAAAATTAGGAGATCCCTGGCCACGTTGCTTGATTCCATTTCTAGTTTCATTTGTTGTTTGGAACTCAGCGCGCACTTCTCCACTAATTGATAAGGCACCACCTTTTTCACCAATTGTCACCTGACGTTTCGAATAGATCCATTCGCGCAATGCTTGAAGATCTGATTCATCAACATCTCCCTTATCGATAGTATCCGCAGACAAACTGCCAGCAAAAAGCAAGGCTACACTTAAAAAGACACGGCGAAAATGATTCATGATGAGCTCCCAAAGAAATCTTTAATCTGCTAAATTTTAAAGATTCCACTCATTGTTGGCAACAAAAACTAAAAACCGAGTTGGGCTCAAAACTTCACGTTACCAGCAATCGTCAAGGCTTCTTCACTAAATAATCGAACTTCAACATTGAGGTCAATCACCGTAGAAGGTGTCAGCGAACAGCCAAGAGCGCATCCAACGCGATCGCGAGTTTTCATTTTAAATTGCCGATGTCCAAGCAACATATCTGCATTAACGTGTCTAAACACCGCCTCAGCCACGGAATAACTAATGCCGCAATAAGGAATAAACATCTCTGCGCGATAAGAAATCAATCCTGCTATCTGCCACTGCCAATACTTCATTTTAGCATGTGTTGAAAAGGTTTCTCCGTTGATAGCATCCCAACGAATAGGTAGATCTGAATATTGATAGGAGCCGGAACATCCAAGATCAAAATTGCTCCACATAAAAAGAAGAACTTGACCACCTGCTCCCCAAGTCAGCTCATCTCGGGTTTGAAACTCGCGTCGCATCCCATCTCGGTCGGGACGAAAAGACGTATAAGCTGAAACCGCGCCGACAGACCCAAAAGCCTCAATGCGATCAAACACATTTAATCTTAAAACGCCTTGGTTCATTCGAGAGCTGAAATCATCAACTACACAATGAACTCCATTTGTCGCTTTTAACCTCTGATTAAAAACAAAATCTCCCTGATATCCAGCTTTTAATCCAATCGAGCTATTCGGAGAGAGAAAAAAACCATTATCAATCAACTCAGGTTCTGCCGGATTTCCACAATAAAGAGCTTCTATAGATCTCATCGCAAAAAGTGCAGCAGATAACACAACCGCAATCTTCATATTCTTTCCTTTCGTTAATTATACCGACTTTTAGCAGTATTGATGAGGACGAGTAAAAATTCCCCAAGATTTCTTTTGTTTGCCATTTACATAAGATTTCCACTGATACATCGGCATACCATAAGTCCCTGTACTATCTGTACGCCAAAGCTCCAAAGATAATGTTCCAGGATTTACAAGAAAAGCAAAGAAGAAATTAGGCCAGTTGGTATCAGCAAAAATTAAAGGAGGAGGTGGTGCAAATCCAAGAGCTGCTGCGTAAGAGGCCACTTCTGTATGTACATCATAAGAAAAAAATGCAGAGCCTTCAGCGCGCAAGCAACACGCTTTTACTTGATCTAGAAGAGCTCTTCTCGATAATAAATGTGAAGAAGGTGCAGGCATATCCTCCAAGATTTTTTCTAAATTAGGGTGTGGATAAATCAAGCGCACAGCATCTTTCCATGTTTTAGAAGGTGTTAGCGGCAGCATCTCAAATAAAAAACCATCCCATTCACCTAAAAGAGCATCGATTTTCATTTTTGCCCGAAATTCTTGAAGCGAGGTCGATTCTGTTAAAAAATGAAACTCTTGCTGCCACATATGTGCTAGAAAAGGAGGAAGCCTTTGAGCAAACTGCTCAATAAGAAACTGTTGTTCTTCTAAAGAGAGATAAATTTTCTCATAAAAGGAGATTCTTGGCTCCATCAACGCATCGCGCACCCACGTATACGTAAAGCCTTCATCACGCCATCCTTTTGTAAAAAGCTCCCAAAAAGGCTCTAAAATGCATGCATGAGTTGGGGTATACATCAACATTTTCTTCTTTTTTTCTAAAACACTCTCCGGAAGATTTTTCAAAGAATCTAGAAAAAAAATAAGAAGTTCAATTTCACTTTCAACCCATCTCTCTTCTTCAACAAATTCTCCTTCACGTCGATAATAAATTTTTAAAAGATGGGAAAGAGAACCGCCTGACACATAAGCCCAAGGCAGATTTCGACGCTGAATTGCTGAATCTAAAAATTCTTGCGAACGAACGTGCTGAATGACCTTTGTTGTGATCTCTTGGATAACACTTTCAGCGCCCTCCCAATCGGCAACTGTCGCAATTAAGCTCTCTGTCATCTGAAAAAAATCAACAAGAGCACTAACAAATTGATAACCATCGCGAATAAAACTCCACGAAGAAGCGTCGCGTCTTCCGTGTTTGTAAACAAGACGAAATCCTGCAGGAGTATCATCATAGATATCTTCGGAAGAAACCTCCATCATCTCCGGATCATAAATTTCCTGAAAATACTCAGGAAATTTTTCATCATATTGTTTGACCATAAAAGAGTAGAAAGAAGAATAATTCGCAGCAGCAAGATAGGCTTTATCACGTATTGTAAGGCAAGATTGCATATGATAAAATCTGGCCTGATATTCTGAACGTAAACGTCTACTTTCTTCTTCAGATCCAGCATTTCTAAGAAGACTTTCCACAGCTTTAACTTGATTAAAAGCGTATTCGTACTCTATCTGATACTCTTGAATCTTCTCATTATTTTCTTTTAACTTCTCATCTGCGTAATGATAAAGAACTTCTCCGATCCCTCCTTTTTCTTCCTGATGAAGTCCAAGACTTGTGTATAGGTTCCACCGAGAAAATTCCATCTTAGCCTCTGAAAAGGAGGCGATTGTAAACTCCCATGCTTTCAGCAAGGGATGATCTGTCACAATACGAAATGCAGATCTAGCCTCATTTTCCTTTTCTTCCATTTTGACACCAAAATGACCAAAAAGAATTGCGCGTAAAAGCTCCTCAACTGAAAACCCTCTACCCTTAAATGGCGCCGCAAATCCAGCGGCCAACTTGATTTTTTTTTCTAAAGCTGCATGAGGATCTATAATTCCAACACGAGAGAGCGCAAGCAAAAAACCGGGAGAGTATTCGATTGTTCCGGCATCAATTTTTTTGCGTAAATCTCCCCACCCCCAGCTTGGGCTAAGAGGTACTGAAAATTCTGTTCCCGCAATCACTCTCTTCAATTTTCCTGTAAACAAAAGCTCATAGAGATCTTCAAGAAGCCTCTCAATTTGATCTTCTTGAACAAGAATTGCAGGCGCTGTGGCAAAGCAGCTCCCCACATTTTGACGCAAAAGAGTCAAACACGCCGCAAGAACTGCCTGTCTGATATGTGCGTTGGTAAGCAGTGTTTTGGGCAAGAGCTGTAGACTCTCTCGAATAAGACTTTCCGCACCCAAAGAAACAAGAGGATTCTGAAATTTTTTAATGATCGTATAAAAGTGTGGCAAATTTTTAAGTATTAAGAACTGTCTTTTTGAAACAATCCCATCATTCTCGCCTCCTGGGCAAAGAATGTACAATTTTTCTTGAAAATGTGCTAACAACTCTTCCCACTTTACGCGATCAAGCTCTCCTTCATCATCAATCAGCATCTCTGAAATCTTTCTCGACCGATGTGTAATGCGAGTTCGATAACTGTCCTGAAGACCTGACTTCTCTGCCAAAAAAGAAAGCTCTGTTTCTAGTTTTAAATCGAAAAAACTAGAGAGAAAATTTTCTTTATGAATAACTTCAGAAAAGGTCTTGTGCAGAATCTCTTTCATATTTTTGCTATTGTAGATTACACTCTACATACAAAAAGGATATCATTTATGAGGATCTATTTAAAAGACAAAAAAGAAATTGAGCTCCCAGAGGGAAGTTCGGGCAAAGACCTTGCGGAAAAACTCAACTTACGCGGCCCAAATGAGGCTCTTGCAATGTGTGTTAACGGCACCACTGTCGACCTTGTAGAACCTTTATCTGAAGGAGATCACGTCGTTTTATGGAATTTCGAAGATCCTGAAGGAAAAGACGTTTTCTGGCATACTTCGGCACACGTTCTCGCCCAAGCAATTTTACGACTCTGGCCCGCTGCAAAGCCCACAATCGGTCCTCCAATTGAAAACGGTTTTTATTACGACTTTGCAGATCTTACTCTTTCCGATGAGGACTTTGGGAAAATTGAGGACGAAATAGAAAAAATTCTAAAAGAAAATTATCGCCCTATCCGCAGTGTCTTTAAAAACAAACAAGAAGCTCTAGAAAAATTTCAAAACAACGCTTACAAGCAAGAGTTAATCCGCGGCTTCGAAGAAGGGGTTCTCAGTGGTTATACCCAAGGAGAATTTTTCGATTTATGTAGAGGTCCTCATTTGCCCAATCTTGGGAAAATCAAAGCTTTCAAGATCTTAAAAACCTCCGGTGCTTATTGGAAAGGAGACTCGAATCGAGAAATGCTCACACGCATCTATGCAATCTCTTACCCGGACAGAAAACTATTGAAAGACTATCTATTTCTTTTGGAAGAAGCAAAGAAGCGCGATCACAAAATTCTCGGCCCCAAGCTCAATCTCTTCTCCACAATGGAAGAAGCACCCGGTATGCCTTTCATTCACGCAAAAGGAATGATAATTTGGAATCAGCTCATCCAATTTTGGCGCGAATTACATACAAAAGCTGGGTACATCGAAATCAAAACACCCCAACTTATGAGCCAAGAGCTTTGGGAGCGCTCGGGGCATTGGAGCCATTACCGAGAAAACATGTATGCCTTCGAGATTGAGAAACGTCACTTCGCGATTAAACCTATGAATTGTCCGGGCTGCATGCTCTATTATCGTTCAGAAAGTCATAGCTATCGAGAACTTCCTTTACGCATTGCTGAGCTCGGTCATGTTCATCGGCATGAAGCATCAGGTGCTCTTAACGGTCTTTTCCGCGTACGCAGCTTCCATCAAGACGATGCTCATCTTTTTATGAAAGGGGAAGATATCAAAGCAGAAATTTTAAATGTTCTAGGACTTGTAGAAAAAACTTACAGCACTTTTGGGCTTCCCTTTAGACTTGAACTCTCGACTCGTCCAGAAAATAGTATTGGTTCTGAAGAAGATTGGGAGATTGCGACTTTAGGTCTTAAGGGGGCTCTTGACGAGTGGGGACAACCTTATAAGATAAATGAAGGGGATGGAGCATTTTATGGCCCCAAAATTGATATCCACATTCTTGATGCTCTTGGAAGATCTTGGCAATGCGGCACAATTCAACTTGACATGGCACTTCCTGAAAAATTTGACCTTGAATACATGGATAAAGATGGAACGCTTAAGCGTCCTGTCATGATCCACCGCGCAATTTTTGGTTCTATTGAGCGATTTTTTGGTATTTTGATTGAGCACTTTGCCGGAAAATTTCCCTTATGGTTAAGTCCTCTGCCAGTACGGATTCTTACAGTTGCTGATCGACATAGCGACTATGCCTACACAATTGCTGATCAAATCAAAAAAGCAGGCTTTCTTTGCGATGTCGACAGTTCAAGTG